>CALZFJ010000117.1 GCA_945645715.1 uncultured Prevotellaceae bacterium
TAAGCCTTATGCTGCGCTCCATTCTCGAAGGCCGCTATCCCGAATATACCGTCAAGGCACACAAGTATAACCACCCGGGTACAGCCGAGGGCACACTCATAGGCGGAAATCTTGCAGTGCTCAACGACATCGCAGCTTCGCGCTACGACATTGGCAACATAAAAGATGCCATAATTTTCCTTGAAGACGTTGATGAGGGGCTTGAAGCCCTTAACCGTGCCATCTATCGCTTGAAATGCGCCGGAGTGCTCGACCGCGCCCGCGGACTGATTCTGGGGCAATTCACACACGCCAAGCGCAACCTCGACTTCGACAGCCCCGAGGATATGTTTCACGAGATACTGAAGGATTGTAATATTCCCATCTGCTTCGGTTTCCCGGTGGGGCATGTGGCTGAGAATGTGCCACTTGTGGAGGGCGCCCCGGTGACCCTCACCATCACCCCCGATGGCACCACCCTCCGCTACCACCTCAAATAGCACCATTGCTGTTTCTTATAGAATAATAGCTGAGAGTAGCTGAGGTTATAGCATTATTGAACGTACGAATAAACCGGATTATTGATATGGAGAAGCGTTATTGCGTGAAGAAGATGGAGGGGTTCCGACTCCTTGTGACCGACTGCGGGGTGGAGATTGGATATAGCCCTGAGTCGGGGGTGCAGATATTTGAGCGCGACGGTCTGCCTTTTAAGGACTTCATCGGCTCGGGTGAGCTGTTGCCCTATGAAGACTGGCGCTTGCCGGCTGAGGTGCGTGCTGCCGACCTTGCTTCTCGGCTTAGCATCGAAGAGATTGCCGGACTGATGCTATATAGCCCCCAGAACTGGCTTCCCATGCCGAGTGACACCTACGGCGGACGCCCCTTTGCCGAGAGCGGCATGAAACCGTGGGACTTGAGTGACTCGCAGCTGAAATTCCTCACTGCCGACAATGTGCGCCATGTGCTTGTGGGCAAGGTGGAAAGCCCGGGAACGGCGGCACGGTGGAACAACCGTGTGCAGGCTCTGTGTGAGGGGCGCGGTCATGGTATTCCTGCCAATAATTCGTCGGACCCACGCCACTATGCCACTGCCGACGCCGAGTTTGCAGCCGGCTGTGGCGGAAAAATATCGCTTTGGAGCAATATGCTCGGGCTTGCAGCCACGTTCAGCCCCGAGATGGTTGAGGCGTTTGCCCGCACGGCGGCAAGGGAATACAGGTTGCTGGGTATAGCCACGGCACTGTCGCCGCAAGCCGATCTGGGCACCGACCCTCGCTGGTATCGCTACAGCAGCACTTTCGGCTGCGACCCACACCTTGTGGCTGCTCTCACTCGCGCCTACGCCGACGGGTTTCAATCGCCCGATGGCAACGGCTGGAGCACGCGCAGCGTCAACACAATGGCGAAGCACTGGCCCGGAGGCGGAAGCGGTGAGGGCGGCCGCGATGCGCACTATGGCAACGGAAAATATGCCGTCTATCCCGGAGGCTGCTATGAGCAGCACAAAATCCCCTTCCTTCAGGGAGCTTTTGCGCTGAAAGGAGGCACTGGGAAATCATCGGCGATAATGCCTTACTACACCATATCCTACAATCAGACCCACGAGAATGTGGGCAACAGCTTCAACCGCGACATTATCACCCGGCAGCTACGCGAGGAGGCGCGATATGATGGCGTGGTTTGCACCGACTGGCTCATAACGCACGATGAGGTGCATCCCGGCGTTCACTCAGGCAAGCCATGGGGCGTGGAGCGAATGACCGAGGCAGAACGCCACTACAAGGCTCTCATGGCAGGCGTGGATCAGTTTGGAGGAAACGACCGCAAAGAGCCGGTGCTCGAAGCTTACCGTATGGGTGTGGCTGAGCATGGCGAGAAGTGGATGCGAGAGCGCATGGAGCAGTCGGCACGGAGACTGTTGCTCAATATGTTCCGCACAGGGCTGTTTGATAATCCCTACATCGACGTGGAAGAGGCTGAGAGCACTGTGGGCTGTCCTGAATTTATGGCGCAGGGCTACCGCCAGCAGCTTGCAAGTGTGGTGATGCTCAAGAATCACGCCGGAGTGCTGCCCTTGGCGAAAAACCGCCGGTTGCGCCTCTTCATTCCGCAGCGACGCTCGCCCGAAGGACCGAATTACTGGCGGCAGATAATCCCCGAGCGCATCTACGACCCTGTGCAGCGTCACATTGTGGAGCGCGACTTCATTGTGGCTGAAGATGCAGCAAGTGCCGATGCTGCGGTGGTATTCATCGAGTCGCCTCACAGCTACCTTATGGGCTACGACCGGGCTGATGTGGAGCGCGGAGGGAATGGGTATATACCAATCAGTCTGCAATATGCCGACTACACTGCCACCGATGCCCGCGAGCACAGCATTGCCGGAGGCGACCCCTTTGAGGATTTCACCGACCGCAGCTATCGCGGAAAGACGGCTCACACCATCAACCGCTGCGACATGGAACTGGTGCAACGCACCCGCGAGGCAATGGGAAACCGACCGCTCATTGTGGCAATAAATATGCTTAATCCCACTGTGATGGGCGAGATAGAGCCGCTTGCCGATGCCATTCTTGTGGGATTTGATGTGCAGAGCCAGGCAATAATGGATATAGTTGCCGGGCACAATGAGCCGCAGGGACGACTGCCTTTCCAGCTTCCGGCATCGATGAGTGCCGTGGAGCGTCATTTCGAAGACCGCCCGCTCGACATCGAGTGCTATCGCGATGCCGATGGCAACGTCTATGACTTCGCCTTCGGAATGGGTTGGGGCGGTGTGCTGCCGGCTCCCGAGCTGTAACTTTGGCACGGAATTTGTTGCCATAGTCCATGTATAACTAAAGACTTTTTTGCTATGAAGAATAATGACGATAGAAAGAGCGCTGTGGTGAAGGCGCCAAGTGTGGCTCTGCAGGAGCAACACGACGATCTGACACGACCTTCTGCCGAATTGACGCAGAGTGTGGCTAAAGATGTAAGCACTGAGCGTGCCCGTCCGCTGATTTTCATCGGTAATGATGACGGATTCCGCTCGGGTGGTCTTGCTGCGCTCATCGAGGTGGCTTCGCGCTATGGCGATGTGGTGGCAGTCGCTCCCTACGAGCACCAGTCGGGCAAGGCTTCGGCAATCACCGTCGATACGCCTCTGCGAGTGCACCGCATAAAGGCTGATTTGCATACTGTGGTATATAGCGTGAACGGCACCCCCGTGGATTGCGCCAAGCTTGCACTCAACCGACTCTTGCCTCGCAAGCCCGACTTGCTGCTTTCGGGCATCAACCACGGCTATAACTCGGGCAACAGTGTGATATATTCGGGCACAATGGGTGTTGTGTTTGAGGGTACTTTCCGCGGAGTGCCGAGTGTGGGTCTTTCTTACGGCGACTATATGCCCGATGCCGATTTCACGCCTTGCCTGCCCATAGTGGAGCAGGTGATTGAGGAGGCTCTTGCCGGCGGAATAGCACCGGGTGTGTGCCTCAATGTGAATATCCCCAAGTGCGACAAGGTGAAGGGCGTGAAGCGTGTGCGTTCGGCTCGTGGCTACTGGAAAGAGGAATTTGAGGAGCGCACAGATCCGCACGGACGCACCTACTATTGGCTCACCGGGAGCTACCACAACCAGGAACCCGACGACCCTGAGACCGACCTCTATTGGCTCGACCGCGACTACGCCACTATAGTTCCTTGCCGCCCCGACCTCACCGCCTACGACCAGTTTTAGGCATCTCGGCATAGCGCTTAAAAATAAATTTTTTGCGCTCTGCACTCGATTTGCGGGGATTTTAGATAAATCCGGCTGCATCTTGGCATAGCGCTTAAAAATAAATTTTTTGCGCTCTGCACTCGATTTGCACGGATTTTTTGTAATTTTGCAAAAATATTATTAATCACGAAATTATCAAGTATTAACAACTGATATGGAAAGAAGAGTTAGAGTACGCTTTGCCCCGTCGCCTACAGGCCCGCTGCATATTGGTGGCGTTCGCACCGCACTTTACAACTACCTGTTTGCCCGCCGACATGGCGGTGATATGATTCTGCGAATCGAGGATACCGACTCACAGCGCTTTGTGCCGGGAGCCGAAGATTATATAAATGAGGCTCTTGCATGGCTCGGCATCGGCATTGACGAGGGTGTGCGCGAGGGTGGCAACTATGGCCCCTACAAGCAGTCGGAGCGTCGCGACATCTATCGCGAGCACGTGCAGATGCTGCTTGATGCCGGAAAGGCTTACTATGCCTTTGATACCCCCGAAGAGCTTGAGGCGAAGCGTAAGGAGCTGCCCAACTTCCAGTATGACGCTCACACTCGCACGTCGATGCGAAATTCTCTCACGCTGCCTGCCGATGAGGTGAAGGCTCTGATTGATGCCGGAGAGAAGTATGTGGTGCGCTTCAAGATTGAGCCCGACCGCAATGTGGAGGTGAACGACCTTATCCGTGGAAAGGTGACCATCAATTCGTCGATTCTCGACGATAAGGTGCTCTATAAGCGTGCCGACGACCTCCCCACATATCACCTTGCCAATATCGTTGATGACCACCTCATGGAGGTGACTCATGTGATTCGCGGTGAGGAGTGGCTGCCTTCGGCTCCGCTCCATGTGCTGCTCTATGAGGCGTTTGGCTGGACCGACACTATGCCGCAGTTTGTGCATCTGCCTTTGCTCCTGAAGCCCGATGGCGCAGGAAAGGGCAAGCTCAGCAAGCGCGACGGCGACAAGCTCGGTTTCCCGGTGTTCCCGCTTGAGTGGCACGACCCCGAGAGCGGTGCTGTGTCGATGGGCTATCGCGAGCGCGGCTATCTGCCACAAGCTGTAGTGAATTTCCTTGCCTTGCTCGGCTGGAACTCGGGCGAAGAACAGGAGATTATGTCGATGGACGAACTTATTGCTAAGTTCTCGTTTGAGCACTGTTCAAAGAGTGGCGCAAAGTTTGACTATAAGAAGGGTGCGTGGTTTAACCACGAATATCTGCTCCGTGAGGACGATGCCAAGCTGGCACAGCTGTTCAAACCTGTGCTTGAGGCTAATGGAGTGAAGCCTGAGGACTTCGGAGATGAGTTTATCACCCGCACAGTGTCTCTTGTGAAGGGGCGCGTGTCGTTTGTGAGCGAGCTGTGGGATCAGGGAAAATTCTTCTATGTGGCACCTACTGCCTATGCCGAGAAGGACATCAAGAAGCGATGGAACGCCGAGATGCCCGCTATTATGGAAGAACTCGTGGCTGTGCTTGAGGGCATTGCCGACTTCACATCAAAGCCGAGTGAAGAAATCGTGCTTGCGTGGATTGCCGCGAAGGGCTACCATCTGGGCAATGTGATGAATGCCTTCCGACTCACCGTGGTGGGAGAGTGCAAGGGTCCGCACATGTTTGACATCACCGAGCTTATCGGCAAAGAGGAGACTATCGCCCGCATTCGCCGTGGTATAGCCGAGATTAAGCCGATTGCATAACGCCGACGAAAAATATCAATAGCTATGGTGGCAGCAACTGATGCCGTCATAGCTATTTTTGAATTTTATAGGATAATCAACAAAAAAAACACTGTAATGAAAATGCTTGGAAAAGCACTCACACTGTTACTTGCCGTGATGGCTACATTGGCAGCTGATGCACAGCAGAAGCTCACATGGAGCGTGGATTTCGGCACCGTATTTGAGAACCGTGAGGGCGATAACTATTATTCGCCCGACCAGACGATTTTCTTCACTCGCCTGTCGCCTGAGGTGGGGCTGTCGATGCTCGATGGCATGCACAATATTGCAGGTGGCGTGAGCTGGATTCAGCCAGTAGGCAACGGTTGGCGCGACTACAAGCTGTGCCCGACGCTCTACTACAGCTACGAGTCGCCCACATGGCGACTGGCTGTGGGTATGCTTCCGCGCACTATGCTGCTTGAGGAGATGCACACCGTGCTTCTGAGCGACTCGATGCGCTATTGGCAGCCAAACATTCGCGGCGTGCTGCTGCAATATGTGAAACCTAAGGGATTTTTCGAGTTGTCGCTCGACTGGCGTTCGCTGCAGACCGACACGCAGCGCGAGGCTTTCAATGTGAATTTCAATGGTCGCTGGAATCCCTGTGGAGCACTGCTTGTGGGTGGCAGGGTGCAGCTTAATCATCTTGCGAAGTCGAGTAGCGACTACGAGGACCAGGGTGTGAACGATGACATCACGGTGAATCCCTATGTGGGGCTTAATCTGTCGCATCGTTCGGCTCTCGACAGCCTCGAAATCAAGGCGGGTCCGATCATCAACATTGAGCGCGACCGTCGTTACGACGATGGGTGGCATGTGCCCTGTGGAGTGCTGGTTGATGCTGTGGCAGAGTGGCGCCGGCTGGGCATCAAGGAGACGTTCTATGCCGGGAAAAACCTTTATCCGCTCTATCCGCGCTATGGCTCGCTGCTGAATATGGGCGACCCAAATTATCAGGCGAAGCTATATAGCCGCACCGATGTGTATGCTTATATTTTCCGTAACAAATATGTTGATTTCAGGGCTTCGCTCGATTTCCATTACACAAAGGAAGCCTTCACTTTCTGGCAAAACCTCACAGTTAGGGTTTTTATAGGTAAGAGGTAAGACCTCTTACCTTTTACCTCTTACCTAAATCAACGCGGGGGGAGGCGTCGATGAAGCTGCCGGGGGTGATGTTG
>CALZFJ010000118.1 GCA_945645715.1 uncultured Prevotellaceae bacterium
GTTTTTTTCCATTAACAAGCACAAATTCACTATCTATTGTTTTTTTGATTTTGCCTGTTGTTTATTTTTTCTATTGTGGCATTATCGAAAGACGGTCGATGGCGAAGTATGCCGGGGTGTTCATGCCCCATTGTTCGGTGTCGCTCGACTCCATGCGGAAAAACACCTCTTTCACCACTCCAAGCGGTTCGAGATTAATAAATACCCATTCGTCGGCAGGCATGTCGAAGTCCGATTTGTATTCGGCAAGCAGTATTTCCACCGGACCGCAGATTTCGTCGTGCGCCGTGATGCCGTAGGCTTGCAGCTTCAGATAGTCGCCTTGCCCGAATTTCTTGCTCCATGCAGTGCCTTCAGCCATGGTATAGTATGCGTAGGTGGTGTTGGTGACAAATGCCGATAGCGGGAGGAAAACAGTGCCTTCGCTGCCATAGGTGACGCTGCATGATGGCTTCACTGTGATAGCGTCGTCGAGCACCTCGCTTGAGTTCCAGTAGACTACCATATACGGCGTACCGAAACCCGAAATACCGCCGCCTGTGATTGCGGTGAACTGATGGTCGAGCCAGTTGCCGTCGGAGTAGTCGGCAGTATCGCTGTTGCGCGAAGCCACAAAGCCGCTCCATGTGTTCCAGTTGGCAAAATAGTTGTGCGAGAAAGTCATGTCGCCATAGTTGATGGCAGAATTGGCATTGGTCACACCTGTCCACACGCCGTTGGCATCATATTCAATGACTATCTGGTTGAGAATAGCAGTCACTGCACCTTGCTCCTCGGGGTTGCTTGTGCACGATTGGGCGGCAAAGGCAAGCATTGTGGCAAGAAAAAGTGATTTAGTCGATTTCATAGTGTGAAAAAATCGGGTTAAAGAGTGATGTGAAAAGCCTCGATGTTGTCGCTTTCGAGGAAATACGAAGCCATCGAGCTGAATTTCGAGGCATTTTCGGTGGTGAGATAGTGGCAGCCGCCGCCCTTGGTGCAGCGTGCTTCCATCTCGGGGTGGCGCAATAGGTAGTCGGCAAGGCTATCGGCGATTATCGAGCCTTGTTCCACCACATTTACCCCTTCGGGCATGTATTTCCTGATTTTCCGGAGCAGCAGAGGATAGTGTGTGCAGCCCAGAATCACGGTGTCGATGTCGGGGTTCATTGCCATGAGCGCGTCGATGTCTTTGCGCACGAAGTAGTCGGCACCGTCGCCGTCGGCTTCGCGGTTTTCCACAAGTGGCACCCACATGGGGCAGCCGTGACCGTAGGTGTGCAGGCGACCGCCATACATCTTTTCAATCTCGATGTTGTAGCTCTCACTTTGCACTGTTCCCGGAGTGCCGAGAATGCCTATGTTGCCATTGCGGGTGAGTTCGCCCACCTTTTCCACCGTGGGGCGAATCACCCCGAGCACGCGGCGCTGAGGGTCGATTTTCGGCAGGTCGTTTTGCTGGATAGTGCGCAGAGCCTTTGCCGATGCAGTGTTGCAGGCGAGAATCACGAGCCGGCAGCCTTGGGAAAACAGATAGCGCACCGCTTCGAGGGTGAAGCGATAAACAATATCAAAAGAGCGCGTGCCGTAGGGCGCACGGGCATTGTCGCCGAGATAGAGATAGTCGTATTCCGGAAGCTTGCGGTGAATTTCGCGCAGAATGGTGAGTCCGCCATAGCCTGAGTCGAACACGCCGATGGGTCCCATTTGTCGCAAGTCGCTCACGGTGGAGCCTGTCACCTTCACATCTTTCTCCATGTACTCAAAGTCTTGTGAGTCGGTGGCAAAGTATCCGGCTGCGTTGAAAAATCTACGTATTCCCATAGCTGTGAGAGATAATTTGCCTTTGCCGCCACTCGATCTGGTGCAATGGCGGCAAAGGATATTGTTTCATTGAGGTTTCTTACTTGATGCCGTTGTCAACGAGGAATTTTTCCACGTCGAGAGCCGCCTTACAGCCCATTCCGGCAGCGGTGATGGCTTGGCGGTAGCGTGGGTCGGCAACGTCGCCGGCAGCAAACACGCCCGGCACGTTGGTGGCTGTGGTGAAGCCGTCGGTCTTGATGTATCCGAGTTCGTCAAGCTCAATCTGTCCGGCAAGGAAGTCTGTGTTTGGCTTGTGGCCTATGGCAAGGAAGAAGCCGTCGATGTCGATGTCGAGAGTCTTCTCCTCAGGAGTACCCTTGAATTGCACTAAGTGTGCGCCCTCCACGGCAGGAGAGCCGAAGAGCCCCACTGTGTTAGTGTTGAAGAGGATTTCAATGTTCTCCTTCTCCATCACGCGCTCCTGCATCACCTTCGAGGCACGCAAATAGTCTTTGCGCACAATCATATACACCTTCGATGCCAGATTACTCAGGTAGGTTGCTTCCTCACAGGCAGTGTCACCGCCGCCCACCACGGCTACGGTCTTCTTGCGATAGAAGAAACCGTCGCAGGTAGCGCATGCCGATACACCCATTCCGGCATACTTCTTCTCATCGGGCAAGCCAAGGTATTTAGCTGATGCGCCGGTAGAGATAATCACCGTTTCGGCTTCGATGGTGGTTTCGCCGTCGATAGTGGCAACGAACGGGCGCTTCGAGAGGTCGATATTGGTGATTTCGCCGGTGCGAATGTCGGCACCGAAACGCTCAGCCTGCTTGCGCAGATCCTCCATCATCTCAAAGCCGTTGATGCCCTCGGGATAGCCGGGGAAGTTCTCAATGTCGGTGGTAGTGGTGAGCTGACCGCCGGGTTGCATACCCTCGTAGAGCACCGGGGCAATGTTGGCTCGTGAGGCATAGATGGCGGCTGTGTAGCCTGCCGGTCCCGAGCCAATAATCAAGCATTTTGTCTTTTCCATATATTGTAATTTGTTAGTTTTCTTCAATCTTTGAGAATTAGGAGTTTTCGGAGTTTTCGGAGTTTTCGGAGTTCTCGGGGAGCTTTTCAACCGACTTTATCGCAAATCCACCACTTCGGTTCCTGCCGGAACCTGGCTTTTATTAAAAACAAACGTAGATGCCGGGAAGTTCTTTCCCGTGGTGTAATGGCTGATGGTGGTTGTGTAGCTTTGGCGGTCGCTGGTGCTAATCACCGCTTTCTGCACCTGATAGGTCTTTTTGCCGATTGTCACCACAGCTTGCGTAATCTGTCCTTTCTTCTTGGGCTTGAAAGTGATGATATAGTCATTGGCTGTAGCTTTCATCGATAGCGAGCACTGCTTGCTGAGGCTGCTGATGATGGAGTAGGGGTGGGATTGCGCAATCTCGGCAGCACCGGGCGTGGTGACGTTCACTTCGCCTGTCACGCTTGAGTAGGTCCACTGTGTCTTGCCGTCGAACCAGCACTTCATGTCCTTTGAGAGTATGCGGTATTTCTTCCCCATCATGTCGATGGTGCCCGCTGATGTGCCTTGTGCGTTTGCCACATTGAAAGTGGCTGAAATGCCGTTGCTGCGGTTGTAGCCTTCGAGCACCTTGTCAACCACTTGGGCTGCCGATTGCCCCCAAGCGGTGCCGAAACCGAGCACGCCGATTATCAATGATAGTATTATGCGATATGTCATAGCTGTTATCGGAGTTTTTGTTGTCAATTATAGTTGAATCAATGCTTCCGCGAGGTTATCGGTTGTCGAGGATTGCGGCGAGTTGCACCGAATCCACGAGTACGCGGCGAGGCTTGCCACCCTGCGACGGTCCCACGATGCCGGCAGCCTCAAGCTGGTCCATGATGCGCCCGGCGCGGTTGTAGCCAATCTGGTAGCGGCGTTGCAGCGACGATGTCGATGCCGTGTCGCTTGCCACGATGTAGGCTGCCGCTTCATCAAAGAGGCTGTCGCGGTCGTTGAGGTTGCCACCGCCTCCGCTGCCACCGCCATCACCTTCCTCGGTGTCGCCGATAAATTCAGGCAGCTCATAAGGCTCGCTGTAGCCCACCTGATTGCCGATATACTCGCATATAGCCTCCACCTCGGGCGTATCCACGAAGGCGCACTGCACGCGGTCGAGCATACCGCTCTGCTGGAAGAGCATATCGCCCTTACCCACAAGCTGTTGCGCTCCCGAGCAGTCGAGAATTGTGCGGCTATCCACCATCTGGCTCACGCGGAATGCAATGCGGCCGGGGAAGTTGGCTTTGATGATACCCGTGATAACGTTGGTCGATGGACGCTGTGTGGCGATAATCATGTGTATTCCCACGGCACGGGCTTTCTGGGCGATGCGCACGATGGGTCGCTCCACCTCCTTGCCCGAAACCATGATGAGGTCGCTGAACTCATCTACAATCACCACAATATAAGGCAGGAAGTGATGTCCTTTCTCGGGATTCAAGCGTCGCTCTATGAACTTGCGGTTGTAGTCCTTGATGTTACGCTCCTTGGCATCGCGCAGAAGCTGGTAGCGGTCTTCCATCTCCTGAACAAGCGAGTTGAGCGTAGCCACCACCTTGCGCGAGTCGGTGATGATGCACTCTTCGCCACCTGCCATGCGGGCGAGATAGTGGTGGTCGAGCTGCGCATAGAGGCTGAACTCCACCATCTTGGGATCGACGAGCACAAACTTCAGCTCTGCCGGGTGCTTCTTGTAGAGCAGTGAGGTGATAATGGCGTTAAGTCCCACCGATTTTCCTTGACCGGTAGCACCTGCCACGAGCAAGTGTGGCATCTTGGTGAGGTCGGCCATAAACACACGGTTGTCGATGGTGCAGCCGAGTGCCATAGGCAGCTCCATGTGGCTCTCCTGAAAGCGCTTTGAACCTATCACCGAGCGCATCGACACCGTTTGCGGGTCGTGGTTAGGCACCTCGATACCGATAGTGCCTTTGCCCGGAATGGGGGCGATGATGCGAATGCCCAGTGCGGCAAGGCTCAGCGCGATGTCGCTCTCCAGGTTCTTGATTTTGGCAATGCGCACGCCGTCGGCCGGAATTATCTCGAAAAGTGTGATGGTCGGACCCACGCACACGTCGATTTGCTTGATGGGAATGTTGTAGTTGGCAAGCGTCTCGGTGATACGGCGCTTGTTTTCCTCCTGCTCGTCGATGTCCACGTTGTTGCGGTTCACTTCGCGCTCAAGCAGAAGGTCGATGGTAGGCATCTTGAAGTGTGATAGCTCCTTGGTGGGGTCGAATGCCTCGAAAGTGGTTTTTTCCGACTGCTGAATTTCGGGCGCAATCTCAATTTTGCCTTCCTCGGGAGTTATGTCCTCTACAAATGGGACTTCAGGCTCCGTCTCAGGCTCTTGCTGAGGCACATCAAATGGATCGGGCTCAGGATCTTCTTCCTCGACAGTTGTCTCGGTGGCAGTGTCATCGTTGGGAGCGTTGTCCTCGTCGCCATCGGTGATTGTAGAGTCGATAGGCTCCTCATTGTCGTCTTCATCTTTGAAGCGGGTGCGCTTTGGCAGCAAAGCCTTCACACGGATAAACCACTTGGCAATGGTGTTGAAGCACACAAGCACCCAAATCACCGCCAGCACCACATTCACTATTGCCATGCCGGGAAATCCCGCCACGGTAATGAGCAGGGCATTCACTTCAGCTCCGAGATTGCCCCCAAGAGGGAAGAACGTCAGCTCTTGCCCGTAGGTGAGGGCACTAAGTACCATAGAGCAGGTGATGATGCTCACCATGCTCACGAGAGTGTAGGAGAAAAAGCGTACTTGCTTGCCAAATGTGAGTCGCAATCCCATCACAAGGCACCACAGCACCACAATAAACGCCGAGATGCCTATGCCGCGGGCAATCATTGCGTTTGCAAGGTTTGCACCGAGAATGCTGCCCCAGTTTGATGTAGCCTCGCCATGCAGAGCCATTTCGTAGGTGCCATAGCTTTGCACCACGCTCTGGTCGGCAGCTCCGCTGCGGAAAAACGAGATAAACACCACCAGCATATATACGCCGATGAGTGCGAGCGTAACGCCCACACCGCATCGCAGACGCGGGTCGGTAAAGAAATCCTTCAGGGGACTGAAGAAGCCGCGCTTCTTCACCGTTTTCTCGTCGGAAGCATTATCTTGAGGGGCATCGGGAGTCACAGGCTCCTGAGCCTCATTCTCTATCTTTTCACGATTGTAAATTTTCTTTGCCACAATAAGTAGTTTTTGCCGTTACAGAATAAAAAAGCCAAATTATCCACTAAAAAATAACCCGAATAATTTGCTTTTGCAAATTTACACATAATCCCCCAATTTTATCGGGTTTTCAGCCTAATAATTATTCACAAAAATTTGGAAGCCTTATTTCACCCAGAAGCCGCGGGTGAAGATGATGAGCACGGTGAACAGCTCGAGGCGGCCTATGAGCATCATCATTGCCATAATCCACTTGGCGGCATCGGGCAGCACTGCAAAAGAGCCTTCGGGTCCGGTGATGCCGGTGCCGAGTCCGATGTTGCTGATGGCTGTGAGCGAGGCAAACATTGCATCGAGCACCGGCAGTCCGAGTGCGGTGAGAATGATACCTCCTGCCACGAATATCATCAGGTAGATGCTCAGGAAGGCGATGGTCTTCATCACCGTCTGCCCGGGTACAATCCTGCCGTTCACGCGCACTGTGGTGATGCTGTTGGGGTGAAGCACACGGTAAAACTC
>CALZFJ010000119.1 GCA_945645715.1 uncultured Prevotellaceae bacterium
CCGTCGGCGAGATTGAAACGCATTTGGTAGCCAAATACGCTACGCGTTCCGGTGCCGGTGCGGTCGCTTTTGAGAGAGCCGTCGGTCATCACATGATTGAGTAGGTCGAGATATTGTTTCATTGTGGTCTATGCTATATAGTCGGAGAAATAAATGTCGGTATTATAGATATATGCCGCGTGGATTAGGTGAAGATGTAGGTGAGGTAGCCTACGGCTTCGTCAATGGCTCCTACGGGCACTGAGAAGGATGATCTCATGGCTGCACGCTCGCAGCTGCGGCGCACGTCGGTGTTTCCGGCAGCTGTGCCGCTTCCGCTCTGGTAGGAAGCCGAGATTACGCGTCCGCGCGAGTTCACACGCACCTTTATCACCACTTTGCCCTCTACCGGGCTTGAAGGACGCTCCCAGTGGTCGATGGTGTAACCTGCAAGCCCCGATACACCCGGAGCGCCGGTGCGTGCACCGGTGTTGCTGTTTCCGGCAGGAGAGCCGGCAGAGCCGCTCCCCGCGGGGCTCGACGCCGGTCCGCACGCATTCTGCCCCGGGCTGGTGGTTTTGCGGCGGGCCTCCTTGTCAGCCTTTCTGCGCTCCTGCTCGGCAAGCTCCTCCTTTGTTGGACCCGATTTCTCGGGTTTGTCGGGCTTCTTCTCCACCTTCATGGGCGACTCGTGCTTCTCCTGAGCCACAGTGGGGCGCGAATCCTCGCCGGTGATGCCGCTGTTGTGGAGGTCGTTGTCGGCAACTACGGGTTCAGGCTCACGTTTCACGGGTTCGGGCTCCGATTTCCCGTGGTTTTCGGCGAGAGCGTCGCCGAGCATCACATATTCGCTGCCGAAGAATGTGATTTCGCTCGCTTTCTCCTTCTCCTCAAGCGGCTCGAAGTGATAGTGCAGATATGAGAAAACAAGAATAAGCAACACAGCCACGTGCAGAATGGCAGTGGCAGCTATTGCAATTTTCCTATTCTTGTCGTCAATGGTGTTCATTATCGCTATTTTTTATATTTTCCGCTTGCCGGCTTGGTGGCAAGCACGATTTTCACGTTGAGGCGAGCCCCATTGTCGAGCACTTCCACTATTTTGCCGTAGGGCACTTCCTCGTCGGCATATAGAGCAATGAAAGCCTCGGGGGAGTTTTGCTGTGCAAGCTGTAGGAATGTCATCAGTTCATCGCTTTTCAGCGGCTTAGGCTCCTCGTCGCCAAAGGCGGCAAAGAGGTTAAGGTCCTTGTCGATCCACACGCGAGTACCCGGCTTCACGGCGGTCTGCTCGCTCGATTGCGGCAGATTCACCTCGAGAGCCGAGGGGAAAACGAAGGTGGAAGTGACCATAAAGAAGATGAGCAGCAGGAATATCACATCGGTCATCGATGCCATATTGAACACCGTCATCATATCATGTTGTCGTCGTAGAGCCATGGTTGTGTTGCATTTATGTGGGTTGTTGACTATCGCTCAAGGCAATGCGATTATTTCACCGGCTCATTGAGCAGGTCCATAAACTCCATCGTCTTTGCTTCGAGCTGCTTCATCACCTTGTTGAGGCGCGACACGAGGAAGTTGTAGGCAAACAGGGCTATAATGCCCACCACAAGTCCTGCCACGGTGGTCACGAGAGCCTCGTAGATGCCACCGGCAAGTACCGACACATTGGCTGCCGTGCCTGCGCTGGCAAGCGAGAAGAAGGCTTTCACCATACCCGTCACCGTTCCGAGGAATCCAATCATCGGAGCACCCGAGGCGGTGGTGGCAAGCCAGGTGAATCCCTTGGCAAGAGCCGAGACCTCCATGTTGCCCACATTCTCAATGGCAACGAGCACATCGTTCATGGGGCGGCCTATGCGGCTGATTCCCTTCATAATGAGGCGCGAATAGGGGGTGTCGGTGCGGCGGCAGAGCTTCATGGCGCTTTCTATCTCACCGTCGTGGATATAGTCCTTTATGCGTTTCATGAAGGTGTTGTCCTCCTTGGCGGCTGCCGTGATGGCAAGGTAGCGCTCTATGAGTATGTAGATGCTGATAATCGACAGAATGGCGAGTGGAATCATGATGATGCCGCCTTTGAGGCAGAGACTCCACACCGAGAGTTCCTGGTCGGCGGGCGTGGTGGCAGCTGCTGTGGAGGCGATGCTGTCGGTAACTTGTGCCAGGGTGTCGCTTTGAGCGGCAATGGCTGCGAAAATTGTGCTTAGCATTGACATTGTTTCTATTTTAGAGGTAAGAGGTAAGAGTGGAGAGGTGAGAGGCTTTATTTCAGGCAAGCCTTGTAGGCCTTGATTGTCTCTTCGAGTCCCATGTAGAGGGCATCGGAGATGAGGCAATGCCCTATCGACACCTCGTTGAGGTACGGCACATTGTCGTGGAAATACTTCAGGTTCTCAAGGCTGAGGTCGTGGCCGGCGTTCACTCCAAGTCCGCAGCGGTGGGCTGCATCGGAGGCTATTGCGTAAGGCTTCACTGCCTCGGCAGGATTCTTCTTGTATTCATCGGCGTAGGGACCGGTATATAGTTCCACGCGGTCGGTGCCGGTCTTTGCAGCGAGCTTGATGTTCTCGGTGTCGGTTCCCACAAAGATACTTGTGCGGATACCGGCATCTTTGAGCCGCTCAACCACCGTGGTGAGAAACTCCAGATTTGGAGCTACGTCCCACCCTGCCGATGAGGTAAGGGCATCGGGAGCATCGGGTACGAGGGTTACCTGTGCCGGTTTCACCTTCAGCACCAGTTCCATGAAGTCGTCCGATGGATAGCCCTCGATATTAAACTCGGTGCGGATTAAGGGACGCAGGGCAAACACGTCGGAGTGGCGAATGTGTCGCTCGTCGGGGCGAGGGTGCACTGTGATGCCGTTTGCGCCAAAGCGTTCACAATCTACAGCCACATTCTCTACATTAGGCAGATTGCCGCCACGGGCATTGCGCAGGGTGGCAATTTTATTGATGTTTACACTTAAATAGGTCATTGGGTCAATATATATGTTTTGTCAATAAGGCGGTGCTATTAAGAGCACCGCCTGAAAATTTCTGCAAAAATATATAAAATCAGCGAGATTATGTATCGAAATATCGATTTTTTCTTTACATTATTCTTCCCACTTGGGTTTCATGCCGAGGTGATACATGATGAAGCCGTAGATGTCGGCATATTCTTCTATCTGCTTCGAGATGGGCTTGCCGCTGCCATGACCTGCCTTGCTGTCGATGCGGATAATCTTGGGGGCTTTGCCGGTGTTGGCGGCTTGCAGCGTTGCGGCATACTTGAACGAGTGAGCCGGAACTACGCGGTCGTCGTGGTCGCCGGTGGTGACGAGCACAGCGGGATAGCGGGTGCCATCGTTCTTGATGTTGTGCAGCGGAGAATATGCGAGGAGGTATTCAGCCATCTCGCGGCTGTCGTCGCTGCGGCCGTAGTCGCCCGCCCAGTTCCAGCCGATGGTGAATAGGTGGTAGCGCATCATGTCCATCACGCCCACTTGCGGCACGGCTGCTGCAAAGAGGTCGGGACGCTGGTTGATGGTAGCACCCACGAGGAGTCCGCCATTAGAGCCTCCGTTGCAAGCCAGGTGCTTTGGAGAAGTGTATTTTTCTTTGATAAGCCACTCGGCTGCGGCGATGAAGTCGTCGAAGACGTTCTGCTTCTTCATCTTTGTGCCGGCTTCGTGCCACTCCTCGCCATACTCCGAGCCGCCGCGCAAGTTAGCCACGGCATAGATGCCACCTGCTTCGAGGAAAGGAATGATGCGGGCGTTGAACGCCGGGGTGAGGCTGATGTTGAAGCCACCGTAGCCATAGAGCAGGGTGGGGTTCTTGCCGTTCTTGGTGATGCCCTTCTTGTGGGTGAGGAACATACGCACCTCGGTGCCGTCCTTGCTGGTGTAGGTCACCTGCTCGGTGGTGAAATCTTCGGGGTTGAATTGCAGTCGGGGCTGCTTCATGAGGCTCGATGAGCCGTCGGCGAGGTTGAGGCTGTAGATTGTGCCGGGGGTGGTATATGACGAGAAGGTGTAGAACACCTCACTGTGCTTGGGGCTGCTCGATATGCCCACCGAGCCTATTCCCGGCAGCTTTATCTCATAGAGGAACTTGCCGTTGAGGTCGAACACCTGCGGGTGGTCAGAAGCATCGGTCTCGTAGGTGACGATGAAGCGGTCGCCGGCACGCTGCACGCCCGCAAGCACGCTCTTGCCCTCGGGTATCACGGTGTAGGCAGCTTCGGGGCGAATGTCACCTACCGGAATTGCCACAAGACGGTTGCGCGGAGCGTCTTTGGCGGTGAAGATGTAGATTGCCTTGTCGTCGCTTGCCACCACGCCGCACTCGTCGTCGAAGCCCGGCACAAGCACCTTGTATTCAGGGTTCTCGGCTTTCATGTCTTTCACATAAATGGAATTGCCGTGGCCGAGCGACTTATAGAGGAAGATGAAGCGCTCATCGTCGCTCACCTCGACGCTGTGGAAGTGGAGCGGATTGTCGAGGTCCTGGAACTCGATGCGGTCATCGCTCTGCGGTGTGCCGATGCGGTGATATTTCACCTTGTGGTACTCATTTTTCGATGAAAGTTCGCTACCATCGGGTGCATCGTAGGCACTATAGAAGAAGCCGTCGCCAAGCCATTCCACGCCGGTGAATTTCGCCCACATGATGTGGTCGCTGAGCAATTGGTGGGTGGCGCGGTCGGCTACGTAGATTTCGTTCCAGTCGCTTCCGCTGCGGGCTATCACATAGGCATAGTAGCGGCCGTCGGGCGAGAATGACACGTTGGTGAGTGCCACTGTGCCGTCGTCGGAGAGCTTGTTGGGGTCGAGGAATACTACCGGCTCAGAGGTGAGTGTAGCTTGCTCGTAGAGCACAGCCTGGTTCTGGAGTCCGTCGTTGCGGTAGAAGTAGTATTTGCCGTTGCGCTTGAAGGGTGCACCGCTGCGCTCGTAGGTGAAAAGGCGGGTGAGGCGGTTCTTCAGTGCGTTGCGGAAGGGAATTTTCTGCAGATAGGCACCGGTTACTGCGTTCTGTGCCTTTACCCACTCGGCGGTCTCGGCTGAGTTGTCGTCTTCGAGCCAGCGGTAGGGGTCGGCAACTTTCATGCCGAAGTAGTCATCTACAACACTCGCATCGGTGCGGGTGGCGGGATATTTGAGCTGTGCTGAGGCAGAGCCTGCAATGGTGATGCACATAATTGCGATTATTGATTTGATTTTCATAATTATGGATAATATGTTTTTTGTTTTCGCTAATATTGATTGTAGATGAGGTTCACGAGCGTTTGCCCCACGGCTTTGAGGGTCGAAGGGTCGATGCAGTCGGGGGTGTCGGCAGTGGTGTGCCAGCCGGGGAAGAATCCGCTCTCGGCATCGGTGCGATAGTCGATGATGTCGATGCAGGGTATTCCGGCAGCGTTCACAAAGATGTGGTCGTCGGTCACTCCGCCACCGCTGCGCGAGGTGAAGTAGTTGCCATAGCCCGACTTGAGCGCTGCGGTCCACACGTCGCGCACCACACTCGGGGCGTAGGCTTCAGAGAAATATTCCTTGGCAAACTGTGCACCTTGTGCTCCCACCATGTCGAGCAAGATGCCGAATTGCGGGCGGTAGCCCTTGCGGTGAGGGTTCTTTGCCCAGTATTGCGTGCCGAGAGCCCAGCTCTCCTCGTTGTCGCTCGTGCCCCAGTCTTCGGCATCAACAAGAAGCAGGTCGATACCCACTGGTGGGGCTTGGGTGGCAAACACTCGGGCAAGCTCCATGAGCACAGCCACTCCGCTTGCGGCATCGTTAGCGCCCATCACCGGCTCTTTGCGGCGGGCAGGGTCGGGATCGTGGTCAGCCCAGGGGCGGCAATCCCAGTGGGCGAGCAGAAGAATGCGGCGCGAGCTGTCGGGGGCAAACTCGGCGATGATGTTGCGGGCAGGCAGCCGCGTGCCGTCGAAGGCAGTGAGCGTGGCATGCTGATTGATGACATTTGCGCCACAAGCAGCCATGTGGGCAGCGAGATAGTCGCCACAGCGGCGGTGGGCATCGGTGCCGGGCACGCGCGGACCGAAGTCGCACTGCGCCTTCACGAAGCCAAGTGCACTGTCGGCACTGAACTGAATGGCTACCGTGGCGGCAGTGGAGTCGGCGGCAGCTTCGGCAGCGTTTGTGTCGGCTTTTCCGCCCTTAGCCGACGAGCAGCCGGCTATGCTCAGCATAGCCAATATTGCAGCAATAAGCAGGGTGCAAATATTCTTCATTTCGATGATTCATCTTAATAATCTGCTGCAAAAGTAACGATTTTCTCGCAAAAAACCATCGAAATCGTCACAAACGAAATCCATGTAGCCCGAAAAACAGCAGAAACACCACTTTCCGCCTCCACACAAATTATATTCTTTCCTACTCTCTCTATTTTACATTTCCGGCAATGTTGTCGGTTTCTTAGAGTGGAGTGGCTTTGTG
>CALZFJ010000120.1 GCA_945645715.1 uncultured Prevotellaceae bacterium
ATTCCCGACAGCAAGATTTCCTTCATCAGCCACACCGTGTAGTCGAGCATAAGTGACTTAGCCATCACCGTTACATCTGCCATACCATTCTCAATGAGGCACTTGCTTATCGTCTCATAAAGGCGAAAGTTGTTAGCAATTTTCTCCTCCTTGAAAGTCTTGGTGAGCGAGCTACCATTATAGCAATAATGATAGAACGTGGCAGGAATACTTGCCACACTGTTGCACCGTGTAAGAACATTGATATTGAAAAGGATATCCTCCGAGAGATATTGACGTTCCGACATGAATCGTGCCGAAATTCTATTTATCACACTCAATCTGTATATTCCCATACACACCGAGACCACCACTTTATTGCTATTTGACAACAGAGCAGCTACATATTCTTGCATCTCTTCGTGACCGCGACAAAGCATAGACTCACAAGCCCAATTATCCTTTCGCCCATCAGGGTAATGATACGTGTAGCCATTAAATACGGCATCGAGATTGTGCTTTTCAGCCTCAGCCACAAGTGTGGTGTATGTCTCGGCATCAACATAATCGTCGGAATCCACAAAAGCCACATACTCACCTTTTGCGACTTCAAGCCCGGCATTGCGGGCACTCCCGAGACCGCCATTGGGCTTATGGACTACCTTGATGCGGCTGTCGGCAGCAGCAAAGTCGTCGCACATACGGGGGCAACCGTCAGGCGAGCCATCATCCACAAGAATTATTTCTATATCTTTGAGTGTCTGTCCTACCAAGGAATCCACGCATCGCTTCAGATACTTTTCAACCTTATAGACAGGCACTATTATCGACACCTTTGGGTTCATCATTAACCGGAAAACAAATAATTAATTTCACAAAGGTAACTAAAATCGGTCAGATTTCACGCATATTTCACGAAATAGTTCACGGCTATTGCAAAAATTGGGCAAAAAGGCTCTCCGTTTTTGCTTTTATAAACATAATTGAGTATCTTTGTAATATATTTGAATAAAAAAGGCGGCACATGAGCAACGCCATAATCAATATACATGGATTCTATTTCAGAAAAAAATAAACGAATAGCCAAGAACACCATTTACCTTTATTTAAGGATGTTGTTCACTGTTGCGATTTCCCTATATACATCTCGCATTGTACTCAAAGCATTAGGAGTAGAGGATTTTGGCGTTTACGATGTCGTTGGAGGAGTGGTAACAATGATGGGTTTTGTAAACTCCACATTAATTGGAGCAAGTGCACGCTTCATTACATTCTCGCAAGGCACAGGCAACAAAATTGAAATACAAAAAACATTTGATTGCATAGTCACTTTACACTACATCTTTGCAATTTTCATTCTATTATTATGTGAAACAATAGGCTTATGGTTTGTGTCTAACAAGCTGGTAGTTCCCGACGGACGTATGGACGCAACAATATGGGTTTATCAATGCGCCGTTATAGCTGCATTAATTGAATTTATCAGCACACCATATAATTCATTAATAGTAGCACATGAGAAAATGTCGGCATTTGCATTTGTTTCAATCTATGACAAATGCATACAGCTTGTAATCGCATTCATTCTGCTAGCTGCGCCATACGATCGTCTGATAATATATTCCGTGCTTATTGTTATTGCAAAAATATCTGTCAGATTAATCTACACACTTTATTGCCATCGCAAATTTGAGGAGAGCAAGTATCATCTTTGCTTAGACAAGACACGAATCAAACCTATCCTCACCTATGCAGGCTGGATTTTCAATGGGAATCTCGCCTTTTTGGGATATACACAAGGATTAAACATTCTCCTTAACTTGTTTTTTGGACCGATTGTAAATGCTGCAAGAGGTATTTCCCAACAAGTGCAAGTGGCGATTTATTCATTTACCAACAATTTCCAGACCGCCATCAACCCTCAAATAATAAAATCCTATGCTGCTTCCGAACTAACTCGAATGCACAATCTCGTTCTTATGAGCTCGCGATTTGGGTTCTTCCTTATGTTAATTATTGCACTACCTATATATTTCAACACTAATTACATCTTGAATCTGTGGTTGACCGAAGTTCCGGAATATAGTGGGACATTCATTCGTATGATCTTAATTATTGGTCTTAATAGCACCTTACGCAACCCGACTATTACAGCGATTCAAGCCACCGGAAACGTTAAGAAATTCCAGATTTGGGAGGGGTCTCTATTGCTCTTAATTATCCCTATTGCATACGTCCTACTAAAGTGTTACCACATTAATCCTGTGCAAACACTTTCTGTATATATGTTCACTGAATTAGCAGTACAATTCGTAAGAGTTTTCATTACATATCCTCAAATCAATCTTCACATTTGGCTGTATTTCACAAAAATCTTATGGCCATGCATAAAAGTTTTGGCTATAAGTGCAACAGCATGTCACTTACTCACGGGGCTTATACATGCAAACTCCATATCAATGCTTATTACATATGTCGTGGCTTCTTTGGCAATAAGCGGCATATCAATATGGTTATTTGGCATCAACAAAAATGAACGGAGATACGTTGTGAATATTATTGCAAATAAAGTCCACAAATTGAAAAGAACTAATTAATATATATGGAAAAGCCAATCATATCTATTATAATACCGGTTTACAATGTGCAAAATTTCCTTCCACGTTGTGTTGATAGTATATTAGCACAGTCATTCAAGAACTTTGAGCTGATTCTCGTAGATGATGGTTCAACTGATACTTCTGGCTTTATTTGCGATGAATATGCACATAAAGACAGTAGAATCCGCGTGTTTCATAACGAAAATTGCGGTGCAGCAGCAGCACGCAAATTCGGCGTCTCACAAGCTATGGGTCAATGGATTGAATTTGTTGACAGTGACGATTCAATTACACCCGACTCGATTGAGAAGCTTTACAATATTGCGAAAAGCCAAAAATATGATATAGTTATCGGCACCCTCAATATAAATAACAAGAACGTGTTTCAACACAAAATCCACGGATCAATTAGTCGCATTGAGTATATTATAGCTTTATTGCTATCAAACACAAGTGTTGGACCAGTTGCGAAGCTCTACAGATCAAATCTTTTTCAATCTCTTGATTGGCAAACGCCGAAAGAAATAAGAAACAATGAGGACTTATTAATGCTAATAGCCATATCTACACGAATTGAACGAGTATTTATTGACCAAAACATTGTTGCCTATAATTATCTATTCCGAAATGAGAGCCTCTCAAAATCCACATCAATGCCGCTCGAGCAATGGAATATTTTATTCCAGCATATCAAAAGCTTGTTGTTAGGTTCGTTCAACTATCCCGGCATCAAGAGTGCTTTCTATACCTATATAATTCGGCAATTATATGATTGCAACACGCTTCAAGGCAGAATTATAGATCCTAACTCTGAGAATATTGAAGAAATCAAGCAAAACATAAATACAAACACATTACTTCCATCTGATTTGAAGAAGTGGAAATGTTTGCAGTCAGTATGCGCTCAACGTTTTGCATACTACATTCACTTCACCATAACAAGTGCTAAAAAAAGAATAAAGCGATTAATCGTCAGATAATCTGACTTGCTGTATTTCTACAAGCGATTTTTTTGTCTAAATCAATTTATTAACCTATCTTTGTTGTAACCTACTTACGAAAGAAGTATGAAGAACGTATCAAAGGTGAAGAATTGCTTCGGCTGCGGTGTGTGCGCCGTGAGTTGCCCGAAGAACATCATCGACATAAGGCTCAACGATGACGGCTTCTACCAACCTTTCATTGATGAGCCCGACAAGTGCATTCACTGCAAAGTTTGCGTGGATAATTGTGCATTTCTGCACAAAGATTTGGCTCTTGAGAATAGCGTGACCGGCAGTTGGTGCGGATGGAGCAACGACTCTGCTGTGCTTGCCCAAAGTGCCTCGGGCGGCATTGGCTTTGAAATAGCTCGGCATCTGCTCCATAGTGGCTACAAAGTGTGTGGCGTGCGCTACAATGCCCCTGAACGCCGTGCAGAGCACTTCATTGCAGACACTGAAGACGCACTCGCTGCAACCATGGGCAGCAAGTACATTCAGAGCTACACAGTCGATGGCTTCAGCGCAATCAACCGCAAGGATTCATATCTTGTGGTAGGCACTCCGTGCCAAATCGACTCTTTCCGCCGATATATCCGCCGGCTCAAAATCGAAGATCATTTTGTGCTGATGGATTTCTTCTGCCACTGCGTTCCGTCGATGCACGCTTGGCGCGAGTATCTGCGTCTTGCACAGAAAAGTGCAGGCGCCATAACTTCAGTCGTATGGCGAGACAAGACTCCCGGCTGGCACGACTCGTGGGCAATGCTTGTGAAAGGCTCTGAAGGCACTCTGAAGTCACGCCTTTCGCAAGGTGACCTGTTCTACAAGTTCTTCCTCGGTGATGTGTGCTGCGGCAAGGCATGCATGAAGCAGTGCAAATATAAGTGGGATAAATCTTCAGCCGATATTCGCATTGGTGATGCCTGGGGCGACACCTACAGCCGCAATGATGCCGGAGTAAGCACAATCGTGTCATTCACCGATAAAGGCCGTGAAGTGGTCGAGAGCCTCAACGGCTGCACCATCAACCCTCATCCGCTTGAAGTGGCAGCCGAGGGGCAGATGCACGAAAATGTGCATCGTGCAGCCGCCTACGGCATGTTTATGTTCTTGTTACGCAAGGGCATACAGCTCCCGGCAGCAGGCTGGAACGCGGCTTTCATTGTCAATAAAATATTGCGCCGACTAAAAATCAAATTATAACAGCCATGAAAATAGGAGTTATAACCATATTTGCAGTGCCAAACTACGGCTCAGTGCTGCAAACCTACGCCACCCAGCTCGTACTTGAGAATGAGGGTTGCGAATGCCAAATAATCAACTATAAGCACCCTAATGAATGGCATCACGCGCAAGGCACACCACGGCTGAAACTGCTCTCAGTGATTGCACAGTCGCTGTGCGTGTTTAAGCGCCACCGCGTAATCAAGCATCTGCGCCGCTTCCGCAAACAGCATCTCAACTTCACACGCAGCTTCAACAGCCTCGATGCCCTGCTTGCTGCCGACTGGAGCGGATATGATGCAATTGCCGTAGGCTCCGACCAGGTGTGGAATGCCCGCTTCCAGCACGGCGACTCAGCATTTATGCTCTCATGGGTGCCCGATGGGGTGCGTCGCATAGCAATAGCATCAAGCTTTGCCTCAAAGGAAGTGC
This sequence comes from uncultured Prevotellaceae bacterium, assembly GCA_945645715.1. Taxonomy (GTDB): domain Bacteria; phylum Bacteroidota; class Bacteroidia; order Bacteroidales; family Muribaculaceae; genus CALZFJ01. The sequence goes on from CALZFJ010000120.1 coordinate 5,219, forward strand.
CCGATGCACTTGCCCCCAAATTCCGCAAATACCTTTCACGCTTCGATGCCATTTCAGTACGCGAGAAAAATGGCAAAGAAATAATAATGAATCAATTAGGGCTTGCTTATAATCCGGCTGTGCTGCTCGACCCCACACTGCTCATCAGCCGCGAGCAGTGGCTGGCTAAGATTCCGCGCTCAAAGTTCAGCCACACTCGTCCCTACTTGCTGGTTTACCTGCTCAACTACGCATTCGAGCCACGACCTTACATTTACGATGTGGTGCGTCACTTCAAGCGTGAAAAGAATCTCGACGTGATTCTCATCAGCGAGTACGTCGATGCTGAAATAGCCGACTTGTCGCCACTTCACCGCAATGATGCTTCAGTTGAAGAATTTATCGACATTTTTGCCAACGCTGCTTTGGTGATTACGTCTTCCTTCCACGGCACGGCATTCGCCATAAATTTCAGCCGACCGCTCGTGACCATCGTTCCGCCCGACAGCACCGACGACCGCATGTCAACATTGCTGCGCGACGTGCATCTGGACCAGTGCATCACCTCAATAGGCAAACCCATCGCCGAAATTGACCCCGACTACGACACGGCAGCCGCCTCCACGCGGCTTCAATCACTACGCGAGCAATCGCTTAGTTGGCTCCGTTCGACATTGAAATAATCGATTCTGATAAATCAACTTGAAACGACAAAAATGAAAACAAGACGTCTGTTGTCATTAATCGCCTGCCTAATGTGCATTTTCTCCTACAGCACAGTCTTTGCCACCATCAAAAAGACAGAGATAGGCACACGCAGTGGCGCAATAGTAAGCCAATCGGCTTTCTCCACCGCCAACACCACATACATCATCAACTACGACATCACACTCAATGGAGAAGTGACAGTGCCATCAGGCTGCACATTGCTGTTTTCTGGAGGCTCTGTCTCGGGCGGCACTCTCCGACTCACCGACACTGAAGTTTGCGCCCCCGACTATCAGATCTTCAAATCGGTTAGAATAAAAGGCTCTTTTGCCAACTCTCACATCTCAGCCCACTGGTGGGGAGCAAAAGGCGATGGAAACACCGATGATTCAAAAGCCATCAACTCGGCATTAGAAGTAGCCGGAAAATCAACAGTGATGCTGCCACGACAGCGCTATCTGGTCAACTCTCCCATCAAAATCAACCGGCTCTATTCAAAGCTGGAGTGCGCCGGCAC
>CALZFJ010000121.1 GCA_945645715.1 uncultured Prevotellaceae bacterium
TTCGCTTGCCGATTTCTTGCTTATGCACTCAGCAGCACACTCAGGCATACTCAGGCTTACACTCGATGCCGAGAATGAGAAAGTGCTTGTGAACATTGATGCAGAATGCGACAAAGAAGTGGAAAATGCGACAAAATAGTCACTCGGGTGACAATAATACAGCTAAAATGTCACACTCTCGCAGTGTGGCATTTTTTTTGCTTTAGAGAGAAGTGTGACAATCTACTAATGATTAACAATAAAACTACAATATAAGAAATGATGCAAAAAGGATCGATTGGGGTAACTACTGAAAATATTTTCCCCGTTATTAAGAAGTTTTTGTATAGCGACCACGAAATTTTCCTTCGTGAGCTTGTGTCGAATGCCGTAGATGCAACACAGAAGTTGAAGACTCTTGCTTCTTGTGGTGAATATAAAGATGAGCTTGGAGAGCTGAAGGTGACTGTGTCGGTTGATGCCGAGAAAGGTACTCTCACAGTGAGCGATGCTGGAATCGGTATGACAGCTGAGGATATCGACAAATATATCAACCAGATAGCGTTCTCGGGTGCTGAGGAGTTCTTGAGCAAATATAAGGATAATGCCAATGCCATTATCGGTCACTTCGGTCTTGGCTTCTACTCGGCATTTATGGTGTCGAAGAAGGTGGAAATCCGCTCACTCTCTTATAAAGAAGGTGCAAAAGCCGTGTGCTGGACGTGCGACGGCTCGCCGGAATATGAGATGAACGAAATAGAGAAAGCTACTCGCGGAACCGATATTGTGCTCTATATCGATGATGACGAGAAAGAATTCCTCGACAAGGCACGCATCGAGACACTTCTGAAGAAATATTGCCGCTTCCTCCCCGTTCCTGTGGTTTTCGGTAAGGAGCAGGAGTGGAAAGACGGAAAATATGTAGATACCGACAAAGATAAGGTTATAAACAATGTAGAGCCACTGTGGACCCGCAAGCCTACTGAGCTGAAAGATGAGGACTACTTGAAGTTCTATCGTGCAATCCAGCCCGGTCAGGACGATCCACTTTTCTGGATTCACCTCAATGTGGATTATCCATTCACCCTCACAGGTATCCTCTACTTCCCGAAGATAAAGAACAACTTCGACATCAACAAGAACCGCATTCAGCTCTATTGCAACCAGGTGTTTGTCACCGATTCGGTTGAGGGCGTAGTGCCTGAGTTCCTGATGCTGCTTCAGGGTGTTATTGATTCTCCCGATATTCCTCTTAATGTGTCGCGCTCTTATCTGCAGAGCGATGCTAATGTGAAGAAAATATCTTCATATATCACCAAGAAGGTTTCAGCCCGCCTCGAAGAGATTGCAAAGAACGATGCAAAGAACTTTGAGGAGAAGTGGAACGATATAAAGATTTTCATTGAGTATGGAATGCTCACCGACGAGAAATTCTGTGAGTCGGCAATGAAGTTTGCACTACTTGAAGACGTCGAAGGCAAGTTCTTCAAGCTCAATGACTACAAGGAGCTCGTCAAGACAGCACAGACCGACAAGGACGACAATGTGGTGATGCTCTATGCTACCGACAAGGAGGCACAGTATAGCTACATCAAGGCTGCCACCGATAGAGGATACAGCGTGCTGATGATGAACGGACAGCTCGACCCTCACTTTGTGGGACTGCTTGAAAACAAGCTTGAGAAGACTCGCCTTGTGCGCGTGGATAGCGACGTGATTGACAATATCATTCCGTCGAAGGATAAGAAAGAGGCTGAGATTGGTGCTTTGCAGCGCACAATAGGCACTACCCTTTTTAAGTCGCAGATTCCGGCAATGGATAAATGTGAGTTCTATGTTGCATTTGAGGCAATGAATCCGCAGGCAAGTCCTATCGTAATCACCCAGAGCGAGTATATGCGCCGTATGAAGGAAATGGCGGCTATGCAGCCCGGAATGAGTTTCTACGGAGAGATGCCCGACAGCTTCACACTCACGCTCAACACCGAGCACCCGCTTGTGAAGTCGCTCCTTGATGGCGCTGAGAGCGACTTGAAGGACGCAATGAAGCCTCTTGAAGACAAGCTCGCTGAAATCAATAAGGAGATTGCCGCACTCAATGACAAGCGCAAGGATGGCAAGGATTTGAGCGATGAGGATCGCAACACCCTCAATGCCCGCGAGAATGATGCAAGCGTCACCCGTGAGGAGGAGGACAAGCTGATTGCCGACTATGCTTCGAAGCAGGATAAGGTAAAGCAACTCGTGGATATTGCACTGCTTGGCAACGGAATGCTCAAGGGCGAAGCCCTGAGTAAGTTCCTTGAGCGCTCCATTTCACTACTCTAATGATGAAGAGTCGTGTCAGCATCTCTCTTGATTAAGATAATTTGATTGAATAAAAATACCCTACCAAAAATCGGGGTTCCCATAGCCGGAACCCCGATTTTTTAGTATCTTATCATGTCGTAAGCCTCACGGTCATCAATGCCAAAATCATCAGCCACATTGCCAATGCAATAAGTACTGAATTCAAGTTGGTCGAGTGTCATAATCCATATTTTCCTGCAAACATAGTGCAAATCAAGAGCCGTATCGGTGATCCCGACTATCTCGGCTGGTGGAAGTCGATTATTTTGGGGAGAGGTGGTGGAGGATTAGAGGGTTAGGCGGAGGACACGAACGGGGCTGTCGGAGCCGATGGCGAGGGTCGGTGATGTGCATATTTCTCCGGTGGCTTTGAAGCCGCATTTCTCCATTACTTTGCCCGACGCTGGATTGTCGATGAAATGTCCGCTTATGAGCGACTTTATTTCAGTGGTGGCTTTGATGTGATTGAGCATCAATTGCAGTGCTTCGGTGCAGATGCCGCTGTTCCAGTAAGGCTTTGCCACCCAATAGCCGATAGTTGGCTCATCGGGAAGCGCAGGGAGTCCGCAGTCGCAAGATGAGCCGTAGCCAATTGCGCCAATTGGCTCTCCTGTAACTTTCAACACAATCGCCCACGTGGTGGGATTGTCGAACACATGGTTAATCACTTCGCGGCTCTCCTCTACCGAAGTGTGCGGTGCCCATCCGGCACGTGGACCCACATCGGGGTCGCTGGCAAGGCGGTAGAGCACAACGGCATCGTCGGCAGTCCATCTTCGCAGTAAAATTCTCTCTGTTTCCATAAATGTGTTTGATAACTTAGGTGCAAATATAGCATAATTCTGCGATATCAGCATCAATAGTAATATGATTTGCTACACTCGTGATAATAATCACAAAAAAATATTTTTTCATTTTGTTTATGCGCTGGTTTGTTGTAACTTTGAAGTCGCAAATAATGACTCGAAGAATTATGCAACCATTCATACATCTACACGTTCACTCACAATACTCAGTGCTCGACGGACAAGCTTCTGTTAAGGCTTTGGTGGATAAGGCAATAGCCGACGGAATGCCCGGCATTGCGCTGACCGACCATGGCAATATGTTCGGCATCAAGGAGCTTCACGACTATTGCAACAAGAAAAATGGCGACCTAAATGGTGCTATTAAGTCACTGAAAAAACAGATTGACGGTCTTGACACAACCGACCCGGAGAATCTTGCTAAAATTGAGGAGATTAAGGCGGAAATAAAAGCTACTGAAGCTAAACGCTTCAAGCCGATTTTCGGCTGCGAGATGTATGTGGCTGAAAAGTCGCTCTATGAGCGTACATCTAAGCACGACACCGGTCGTCACCTCGTGGTGCTTGCCAAGAACTCTACCGGCTATCACAACCTGATAAAGATTGTGTCTAAAGCCTGGACCGATGGCTTCTATTCTCACCCTCGAACCGACAAGGAGAGTCTTAAAGCCCATCACGAAGGACTGATGGTGTGTTCGGCTTGTCTTGGAGGCGAGATCCCAAGGCTTATTACCTCAGGACAGATTGATGAAGCATGGAAGCAGGCAAAGTGGTTTAAGGAAGTATTTGGCGATGATTATTATCTTGAGTTACAGCGCCACAAGGCTACAGTGCCTAATGCAAACCACGACACCTATCCTATGCAGCAGACGGTGAATGCCGAGCTGATAAAGATGTCGCGAGAGCTGGGTATTAAGCTTGTGTGTACCAACGATGTTCACTTTGTGAATGAGGACGATGCCGAAGCTCACGACCGACTGATTTGTGTCTCGACCGGAAAGAAACTCTCTGACCCGCGTATGCTCTACTCGAAGCAGGAATGGATGAAGACGCAGCAGGAGATGAACGACATATTTGCCGATGTGCCCGAAGTACTTTCAAACACTCTGGAGCTCCTCGACAAGACGGAGTTCTACTCTATTGACCATGGTCCTATTCTACCCAATTTCCCGCTTCCTGATGGCTTCACCGACAATAACGACTATCTTCGTTATCTTGTGTATGAAGGTGCCAAGAAGCGTTGGCCTGAGCTTGATGAGGAGCATCGTGAGCGTATCGACTTTGAGCTCGACACCATCAAGAACATGGGATTCCCAGGCTACTTCCTCATTGTGCAGGACTTTATAGGAGCGGCACGAAAGATAGGCGTGTCGGTAGGTCCCGGTCGTGGCTCTGCTGCAGGCTCTGCGGTGGCATATTGTCTTGGTATCACTCAGATCGACCCGATTAAGTATGACCTACTGTTTGAGCGTTTTCTTAACCCCGATCGTATATCATTGCCCGATATTGATATCGACTTTGATGACGATGGTCGCGCCAAAGTGCTTCAATACGTCACCGATAAATATGGTGCCGAGAAGGTTGCACATATTATCACCTATGGCTCGATGGCTGCAAAGATGGCAATAAAAGACGTGGCACGAGTGGAGAGCCTCTCTATTCCCGAGAGCGACCGCCTATCGCGCTTCATTCCGTCGAAGCCTAATGATATGCCTGCCGATGAAAATGGCAAGAAATATAAGGTAACAATCAAGAACTGCCTTAAGTGCTTTCCCGAATTTTCGGCTGAGCTAAATAGCAGCGACCCACTTGTGGTGGAAACTATCAAATATGCCGAGAAGCTCGAGGGCAATGTGCGTAGCACCGGTGTACACGCCTGTGGTGTAATTATCGGACGTGACGACATCACCGACTGGGTGCCTGTGAGCACCGCTGCCGACAAAGACGGTAACAAGATGCTCGTGACTCAATATGAGGGAAGTGTGATTGAATCGACGGGGCTTATCAAGATGGACTTCCTTGGCTTGAAAACTCTTTCAATCATAAAAGATGCTATCGAGAATATCAAGCAGACCCACGGCTTCGAGCTTGATATTGACCATATCGACATCGACGACCCCAAGACCTACAAGCTCTATTGTGAGGGACGAACCACGGGTACGTTCCAGTTTGAGTCGGCTGGTATGCAGAAGTATCTTATCGAGCTTCAGCCAAGCACATTTGAGGATCTTATCGCGATGAACGCCTTGTATCGTCCGGGTCCAATGGACTATATCCCCGACTTTATCAAGCGTAAGCATGGAGAGCTTCCCATCGAATATGATATCCCTGTGATGGAGAAGTATCTGAAGGATACTTATGGCATCACTGTGTATCAGGAGCAGGTGATGCTTCTCTCCCGACTGCTCGCAGGATTCACCCGTGGTGAGTCGGACGGTCTGCGCAAGGCTATGGGTAAGAAGCTTATCGACAAGCTGGCATCGCTGAAGCCGAAGTTTATCAATGGCGGACAGGAGCGTGGCCACGACCCCGAAATCCTTGAGAAGATATGGAAGGACTGGGAGAAATTTGCATCATACGCCTTCAACAAGAGCCACGCCACTTGCTACAGTTGGGTGGCATTCCAGACTGCATATCTCAAAGCAAACTATCCTTCGGAATACATGGCTGCCGTGCTCTCGCGCTCGGGCGACCTTGACAAGATGACAAAATTCATGGACGAATGCAAGGCTATGAAGATTGCAGTGAAGGGTCCCGACATCAATGAGAGTTACCAGTCATTCAGTGCCAACAAGTCGGGTGACATTCGCTTCGGACTCTCGGGAATGAAAGGTATTGGCGTCAATGTGGTGAATGCTATCATCGATGAGCGCAATGCAAATGGACCATTTACTGATATTTTCGACTTCGTGCAGCGTGTGAACCTATCGGCTTGCAATCGCCGTGCCATCGAGTCGCTTGCTCTTGCTGGAGCATTCGATTGCTTCACCGAGATGACACGCGAGGACTACTTCGCCAAGAATGCCAAGGACGAGTCGATGGCTGAGATTCTTGTACGCTATGGTCAGCGCTATCAGCTCGACAAGAACTCTCAGGCTACATCGCTCTTCGGCAGTGATGAAATAATGACCACCAAGCCGCAAATAATGCACGCGGAGAAGTGGCCAATGGTGGTGCGACTTGAGAAGGAGAAGGAACTTGTGGGAAGGTACCTATCGGCTCACCCGCTCGATCCCTAC
>CALZFJ010000122.1 GCA_945645715.1 uncultured Prevotellaceae bacterium
ACTCCTGTTCCGTCCTGCCGGACACGGTGCTCTCATAGAGAACCTCAATGATATAAATGCCGACGTAGTATTTGTCAAGAACATCGATAATGTGGTTCCTGCAAGCCTGCGCGAAGCCACTGTGAAATATAAAAAAGTGATTGGCGGATACCTCGTGAAAGTGCAGAAGCAGATTAAGGAGTATGTAGAAGCTCTTCGTAACGGAAAATACACTATTGATGACCTCCGCACAATGGTGAAGTTCTTGCATGACACCCTAAACGTACGCAACGAGCAGACCAAGAACCTTGACGACTCGGAGCTTGCAATCTATCTGTTGAAGAAGTTCAACCGACCCATACGTGTGTGTGGCGTGGTGAAGAACGATGGTGAGCCGGGCGGTGGTCCGTACATTGCCTACAACGCCGATGGCACTACTTCTCCTCAAATTCTTGAGAGCGCACAGTTTGACAAGAGCAAGCCCGAATCAGTGGAGCTTATCAAGAGCGGAAGCCACTTCAATCCGGTGGACCTCGTTTGCTACATCAAGGACGTTGACGGCAACAAGTTCGACCTCAAGAAGTATGTCGATAAAGATACCGGCTTGATTTCAGAGAAATCAAAATCGGGAGTTACAATCAAGGCGCTTGAGTTGCCGGGATTGTGGAATGGATCAATGAGCGACTGGAACACAGTGTTCGTGGAAGTACCCATCGCCACATTCAACCCCGTCAAGACAGTGAACGACCTGCTCCGTCCGCAGCATCAAGGTTAATCCCACACATCACATAATGCTACTATAATAATGAAGAAAACGACGATAATACTAATTGCATCGGCATTAACAGCACTTGGCTGCATCGAAATGTGCGCAAAACCGCAAACAGCCAAAACATCTACTACCACAGCCACGACAGTGAAAAAAACCGCTGTGCGCGAGATAGGGGAGAAGGAGTTTTCCACTCTCATTGCCGATTTCAATTCAAAGGATTGGAAATTTCTGGGAAAACGACCGGCCATAGTGGATTTCTCAGCTACTTGGTGCGGGCCCTGCCGACAGTTATCGCCGATACTCGACCAGCTTGCCACTTCTTACTCCGGGAAAATCGATTTCTACAAGGTAGATGTGGATAAATGCCCCAATCTTTCAAGGTCGTATGGCGTTAGCTCGGTACCAATGCTGATTTTCTGCCCTACGACAGGAAATCCCACAGCCGTCACCGGACTTTATCCCAAAGAAGAGTTGGTGAAAGCCATTGAGTATGTCTTCAAGATAAAGTAAGCATCTTCTCTCAGCAAAAAAGCGGGTGTGCCACATAGCATTATGGCACACCCGCTTTTCTTTACTTGTTATGCGCTTAATCACTTGGGCAAGGTGACCGCAGTGGGTGTGATAACGATTTTCTTTGCCTTATAGAGGAATCCAAGTGTCTTTTTGAAGTCCTTCTTTGAGCAGTTAAACACGGCACGAATCATCTCGGGCGATGAAGAATCGGTAATATTCATGCTGCCGTCATTGTGGCGGAGATACTCGAGAATCACATCTGCAAGGCTCTTTACGCGCTTCACCTCACGGTCGCCGAGCTTGAGGTCGATTTTGCCATCAGGGCGCACGGTCTTTACAAAAGCTTTATATCGCTCGCCGATATTCACATCGTGATAGATTTCATCATGGTATATCATTCCCCAGAATAGGTTGTCAACCACCACCTTGAAGCCCAATTCTGTGCGCTGTGCCACAAGAATATCCACCTTCTGGCGGAATTTGTAGTGGGGCATCACGTTGTCGAGGAATTTATCGAGTTTAGCCGACGCAACAATGCGCTTCGACTCGTGGTCGAGATAAACATACACCACATACCAGCGGCCGGCAATCATGCGTTTCTTCTGTTCTCTGAAAGGCACAAGCAAATCCTTCATCAGTCCCCAGTCGAGAAATGCACCCACACTGTTCACAGCCTTCACTCGCATCAGGGCACACTCGCCTACAAGGGCATTCGGTCGTTCGGTGGTTGCTACCGGACGGTCCTCTGAGTCGTTATAGACAAACGCCTCAATCTCATCGCCAATAGCCATATCGGCTGTAATGTAGCGATTCGGCAGCAGCACTTCGCTGCCATCTTCAGCCGATTTCAGATAAAAGCCCTGTTCGGTAGCGCGAGCAATTATAAGGTTGTTGATTTTCCCGATTTCCATCGTCAGAATAAATATGTTTCCTATTAAAAAAGGCGTACCCACATTATGGCAACGGGGCACACCTTCCATTTTCAATTATCTTCCTGTATCAAACTTGGCGATTATTCACCTTTAATAGCTGCAATGCCGGGAAGCACCTTACCCTCGATAGCCTCGAGAAGTGCACCACCACCGGTTGAGATATAAGAAACCTTGTCGGTCAAACCGAACTTGGTGCAGCATGCAACAGAGTCACCACCACCGATAAGAGAGAATGCACCCTCAGCTGTGGCAGCAGCAATAGCATCACCGATAGCCTTTGAGCCTGCGCAGAAGTCATCGCACTCAAATACACCGGCAGGACCGTTCCAAAGAATGGTCTTTGCGCCCTTAATAGCCTCAGCAAAAGCCTTCTGAGCCTCAGGACCGGCATCAACGCCCTCAAATCCTGCAGGAATAGCGTTTGATGGATAGTTGGCAATTACAGCACCGGGCTTAACAGTCATTGTTCCAAAGTCAAGACCATTAGTGCAGACTGCATCGGCAGCCATAACCAGCTCAACACCCTTTTCAGCAGCAAGCTTCTCAACGTTGAGAGCAACATCGAGCTTATCCATCTCAACGATTGAATCACCTATTTCACCTCCGTGAGCCTTTGCAAATGTGTAGGTCATACCACCGCAAAGAATGAGCTTGTCGGCCTTGCCGAGAAGGTTCTCAATGATACCAATCTTAGAAGAAACCTTAGAGCCACCCATGATAGCAACAAACGGACGCTTGATGTTTCCGAGAACTGCATTAACTGCATTCACCTCTTTCTCCATAAGGTAGCCAAGCATCTTGCTGTCGGCATCGAAATAGTCAGCGATAACGGCAGTAGAAGCGTGCTTGCGGTGAGCTGTTCCGAATGCGTCGTTTACATAAACATCGGCATAGCTTGCAAGAGTCTTTGCAAACTCCTTCTGGCGAGCCTTCATCTCCTTCTTGGCTGCATCGTAAGCAGGATCTGCCTTGTCAATACCTACAGGCTTACCCTCCTCCTCGGGATAGTAACGAAGGTTCTCAAGCAAAAGCACTTCACCCGGCTTCAAGGCAGCGGCAGCATCAGCAGCCTTTGCACAATCGGGAGCAAACTTAACGGGAGCGCCAAGCTTCTCAGCGACTGCATCGGCAATCTGTCCGAGCGACATTTTGGGGTTCACTTTGCCCTTAGGCTTACCCATGTGCGACATGATGATGAGAGCGCCACCATCGGCAAGAATCTTCTTGAGAGTAGGGAGAGCACCACGAATACGGGTGTCATCGGTAATTTTGCCGTTTTCGTCCAATGGAACATTGAAGTCAACACGAACAATGGCTTTCTTGCCAGCGAAATTGTAATTATCTATGTTCTGCATATCAATAAAAAATTATAAATGATATATTTGAATATTCATAGTTATGAATCTCAAAAAATGAGTTATCTACTTCTTTGCAAATTTAGCAAAAATTTTTATATAACACCCTTGTCGGCGAGCAATTTTTCCATCTCTTGCTGCAATTCCTTTGCTTTCTCGGCTGCAACTGCTGCGAAATCCTGTCCATTAGAGGCATGAATGATACCACGAGAGGAGTTTACGAGTAATCCGCACTCATCGGTCATTCCATATTTAGCCACTTCGGCAAGACTTCCACCCTGTGCTCCTACACCGGGCACGAGCAGGAAGTGCTCCGGGAGAATACGGCGAACGTCCTCAAACATTCTACCTTGCGTTGCACCTACCACATACATCATGTTGCCCTTGTTGCCCCATGCCGATGAACGGCGCATAACTGTCTCGAATAGGGGAGTACCGTTGGCATCGGTGGTGAGCTGGAAGTCGTGTGAGCCCTTGTTTGACGTGAGTCCAAGCAGAATCACCCACTTGCCATCAAATCCGAGGAACGGGGTTACGCTGTCTTCACCCATGTAGGGCGCCACTGTTACTGCATCAATATTCATCTCCTCGAAGAAGCTGTGGGCATACATGCGCGAGGTATTTCCTATGTCGCCGCGCTTGGCATCGGCAATAATGAAAAGCTCAGGATACTTTTCCTGGATATATTTCACCGTCTGCTCAAACATGGTGTAACCACGTGTACCAAGAGCCTCATAGAAAGCAAGATTAGGCTTGTAAGCCACGGCATATTGCGCCGTAGCATCGACTATCTCTTTATTAAAAGCAAATAGGTCACCATTGAGATGTGCAGGCATCTTGGCTGTATCGGGGTCAAGTCCTACACAAAGAAATGATTTTTTGCGACGTATTTCGTCGATAAGTTGCTGTCGGTTCATAATATATACTTTAATATTTTTTTCGTTTTTGGTGTTACTCGACTTTAACAAAAACCATTAGGAGCAACACTAAAGTTCGCTCTCCTTTAGTTTTTCGGCATTTTCAGCCACAATCAGGTGGTCGATGCAGTCCTGTATATCACCATCCATGAATGCCGAGAGATTGTAGATGGTGTAGCCTATGCGATGGTCGGTAATACGTCCTTGTGGATAGTTGTAAGTGCGAATCTTAGCCGAGCGATCACCGGTCGATACAAGAGTCTTTCGGCGTGAGGCTATGTCGTCGATATACTTCTGGTGCTCTTTATCGTAGATGAATGTACGCAATCGTCCCAGCGCACGCTCCTTATTCTTAGGCTGGTCGCGAGTTTCTGTACACTCAATAAGAATCTCCTCAGTTTCGCCAGTGTTGGGATTTTTCCACATATAGCGCAAGCGCACACCCGATTCCACCTTGTTCACATTCTGTCCGCCGGCACCGCCACTGCGGAAAGTGTCCCACTTTATCTCGCCTTCATTGATTTCCACATCGAAAGGCTCAGCCTCGGGAAGCACTGCTACCGAAGCTGCCGATGTATGCACACGCCCCTGAGTCTCGGTCACAGGCACACGCTGCACACGGTGCACTCCCGACTCATATTTCAGCGTTCCATACACATTTTCACCGGTCACGCGGAAAACCACTTCCTTAAAGCCACCGGCAGCGCCTTCACTGGTGCTCGACACCTCAGCTTTCCAGCCTTTCGATTCACAGTATTTAATATACATTCTGAAAAGGTCGCCTGCAAAGAGCGCCGCTTCATCGCCACCTGTTCCGCCACGTATCTCCACAATAGCATTTCTGCCATCTTCGGGGTCTTCAGGAATGAGCAGCAGCTTGATTCGCTCCTCCATTTCCGGAACAAGAGCCGTCTTGGTGTCAAGTTCTTCCTTTGCCATCTCACGCAGCTCAGGGTCGCTTTCAGTTTCAAGCAATTCGCGGGCATCATCAATGTCGCTGAGAAGTCGGCGATACTCCTTGGTAGTTCCAAGCAACACCTCAAGATCCTTATATTCCTTACTAAGTTTCACATACCGCTTCATATCGGCAATCACCGATGGGTCGGTGATGAGAGTGCCGATTTCCTCAAATCGGGCATCAAGACCGTCCAATCGTTGTAGCAGTGGTGTTTGTGCCATATCTACTTATTTCAGTGTCAAAATTATTTATTTGCAAATTTACGCTTTTTTTGCGAAACTATTTGTGCGTTGCCACTAATTTGTTGTAAATTTGGCATTGAAAAAAACTTAGCGCGACATTCAAAAACATTATCGCGCCATAAAACGTATTAAAAAATATAAACACCTGAATAAATATGGAAAACTTGAAAGAATTTTTTGAGAAGCGCACGAGCATTCGCCGCTACGAGCGCGAAGCCATCTCACCCGAGCAACTCGAAGTGATTTATGCCGCAATACGCAACACACCTACAAGCTATAACGGACAGCAATTCACTGTAATCGACGTTACCGACCAGGAACTGAAGGAACAGCTCTATGAGATTACCAACCAGAAGCAGATAAAGACGTGCAACCACTTCATGTTCTTCTGCGCCGACTTCAACCGCATTGCCGTCCTTGCAAAGGCAAAAAAAATTGATATGCCACGCTTCCAAGACACTGTAGATGGAGTAATGGTGGGAATTATAGATGCAGCTCTTGCCATGCAGAATGCCGTAGTGGCAGCCCGCTTATGCAATCTCGGAAGTTGCTGCATAGGTTATGCCCGAACCGCCAACCCCGAAAAAATTGCAGAATTATTACAGTTGCCCAAAAGCGTGTTTGTG
>CALZFJ010000123.1 GCA_945645715.1 uncultured Prevotellaceae bacterium
GTAAAGGCGGTCGCACATGTCGTAGTCGGTAGATACGGTCTCGGGGTTATAGTTAATCATCACCGAGCGCCAGCCTTCGCGCTTCACCGTGAGCAGTGCATTCACGCTACACCAGTCAAACTCCACAGAGCTTCCAATGCGGTAAGCACCCGAGCCGAGCACCACTATCGAGCGGTGGTCGTGCAAGTAGGTCACATCATTCTCGCTGCCGTTGTAGGTGAGGTAGAGGTAGTTGGTCTGTGCCGGATATTCGGCTGCAAGTGTGTCAATTTGCTTCACCACCGGTGTGATACCCTTGCTCTTGCGCAGGTTGCGTACTTGCAGATTAGCTTCGTGCGATGAGGTCATTTCGGTTTTCAGCACTGCGCGTGCAATCTGGAAGTCGCTAAAGCCCTGTTCCTTAGCCTGGCGTAGCAAGTCGGCTGGAAGCTGTGCTATCTCGTTGTAGCTTTCAAGCTCTATGGCAGTGCTGGCAATGTTCTGAAGCTTTTGCAAGAACCACTTGTCAATCTTGGTCAGCTCATGTATTTTATCTACGGTATATCCGGCACGGAAGGCATTCTCAATGACGAAAATGCGCTTGTCGGTCGGTTCGCGCAGAGCCTTGTCGATATCAGCAACGTTGAGTGCCTTGTTCTCGATAAAGCCGTGCATGCCCTGACCTATCATGCGCAGTCCCTTCTGTATTACCTCCTCAAATGTGCGGCCTATTGCCATCACCTCTCCCACCGATTTCATCGATGAACCAATCTCACGGTTCACGCCGTGGAATTTTCCAAGGTCCCAGCGCGGAATCTTGCACACTATGTAGTCGAGTGCCGGTTCGAAGAATGCCGAAGTCACCTTCGTAACCGAGTTCTTCAGGTCGAAGAGTCCGTAACCAAGTCCGAGCTTGGCTGCAACGAACGCAAGCGGATAGCCTGTGGCTTTCGATGCCAGTGCCGAGCTTCGGCTGAGGCGTGCGTTCACCTCAATCACGCGGTAGTCCATCGACTTCGGGTCGTAGGCATACTGCACATTGCACTCTCCCACGATTCCTATGTGGCGAATTATCTTTATTGCGAGTTCGCGAAGCAAGTGGTAATCGTCGTTGCTGAGTGTCTGCGACGGAGCCACCACGATGCTCTCTCCGGTGTGGATTCCGAGCGGGTCGAAGTTCTCCATGTTGCACACGGTGATGCAGTTGTCGTAGCAGTCGCGCACCACTTCATATTCCACCTCTTTCCAGCCCTTGAGCGATTTCTCGATGAGCACCTGCGGTGAGAATGAGAGTGCTTTCTCAACAAGAGTGCGAAGCTCTTCCTCGTTGTCGCAGAATCCGCTGCCAAGTCCGCCAAGTGCGTATGCTGCACGCACAATCACGGGGTAACCCAGTGCGTCAGCTGCTGCAACTGCATCGGCTACGCTGCTCACAGCCTCGCTCTTGATGGTCTTCACATCTATTTCGTCGAGCTTGTTCACGAATAGCTCGCGGTCCTCAGTGTCCATGATGGCTTGCACCGGAGTTCCGAGCACCTCTACGTCATATTTTTCAAGAACGCCGCTCTTGTGAAGCTCCACACCGCAGTTGAGCGCGGTCTGCCCACCGAATGCGAGCAATATGCCTTGCGGACGCTCCTTTGCAATAACTTTCTCTACAAAATATGGTGTCACCGGAAGGAAGTAAATCTTGTCGGCTATACCTTCCGAGGTCTGTACGGTTGCAATGTTAGGGTTGATGAGGATAGTCTCAATCGACTCCTCTTTGAGTGCCTTCAGCGCCTGCGATCCCGAATAATCAAACTCGCCTGCCTCACCTATCTTCAAAGCTCCTGAGCCAAGCAACAATACTTTCTTAATATTCTCCTTCTTCATAATCTTTTCGCTGCGCTTTACAATAACTCTATAAACTTGTCAAAAATAAACTCTGTGTCGGTAGGTCCGCTGCACGCTTCGGGGTGGAACTGCGCCGAGAAGAATGGCTTCGTCTTGTGTCGTATGCCCTCGTTGGTGCCATCGTTCATATTGATAAAGAGCGGTTCCCAGTCCTCTCCAAGTGTGCGGTTATCCACTGCAAATCCGTGGTTCTGTGATGTGATGAAGCAGCGGTTGCCACCCACCTCACGCACAGGCTGGTTATGGCTGCGATGTCCGTATTTCAGCTTATACACGCTTGCTCCGGCAGCCTTCGAGAGCAACTGGTTGCCCATGCATATACCGCATATAGGCTTGTTGCCTTCTATCGCCTTGCGCAGGTTCACCACTGTCTCCTCGGCAAAGTCGGGATTTCCCGGTCCGTTTGATATAAACAGTCCGTCATAGTCGATTGTGCTGAAGTCGTAGTTCCAGGGCACGCGAACCACTTTCACTCCGCGATTAACCAAGCAGCGTATGATATTGAATTTCACTCCGCAATCCACAAGCACCACGGTCTTTTCGCCTTCGCCATATTCCATCACTTCCTTGCAGCTTGTCTTTGCAACAAGATTCTCGATGTTAGGGTCCTTGAAGTCGATGGCGCCACAGCCTTCAATCACTATCTTGCCAAGCATCGAGCCGTGCTCGCGTAGTCGCTTGGTGAGTGCTCGGGTGTCGATTCCGCACACGCCCACCACTTGCTCCTCCTTCAGCCAGTCACTAAGGCTGCGGTCGGCTTGCCAGTGGCTATAATCCCACGAGTAGTCTTGGCACAAGATTGCCTCACAATGGATCTTCTCACTTTCGAAATGCTCGCACATCTTTGCATCGCCATTTCTCGGTGGAACGCCATAGTTTCCAATGATGGGATAGGTTGTTACTAAGATTTGTCCGGAATAAGACGGGTCGGTGAGACTCTCGGGATAGCCGGTCATGGCAGTGCTGAACACTACCTCGCCGGCACATGGCTTTTCGTAGCCAAACGACCGTCCTTCAAATATGGTGCCGTCCTCAAGTATAAGGGTGGCTTTTCTTGTTTGTCGCATACGATAGAGGGTTATTTTTGATTCAAATTTTGGCTTTTCAACAAGTTCTATCGTGAAAACCGTGCAAAGTTAACCAAATTTCCCCATATCCGCAACATTTCTGCCCCCAACTTCTCATCTCCGCGTTCTTTTCCTTCTTCATTCTTCGGCTCGTTGCCTCAATCCACCATGGTTCACCTCATTTTTTGTTTGGCTATTTCACACAAAGTGCGTAACTTTGCACCCCAGAAAAGATATTGTTTTTAGATTTAATTATTTTTAATTTGTATTATGGTTCTGCAATGCGCAATCATCTTCGGGTGCCTCGCTCTCGGAGAATTATTAGTGTGGCTCACCGGCATCAAGCTTCCGTCGAGCATTATCGGAATGTTGATTCTCGCCTTTCTGCTTCAAGTTAAGGCTGTAAAGCTCCGCCAGGTTGAAGGCATGGCTAATTTCCTTGTGAAAAATTTCGGATTCTTCTTTGTCCCTGCAGCAGTGTCGTTGATGCTCTATTTCGACATCATTCGTGCACAATGGCTGCCAATATTGGTTGCCTCGGCTGTAAGCACTGTGGTAGTATTGGTCGTTACCGGCTGGATTCACCAAATCTCGCGAAAATTCTTTTAACTCTCCCTTCGTTCAAACACACTCCCTAATAATTATGGAATTTCTCAGTAACACATATTTCATGCTTGCCCTCACTTTTGCCGTGTATGCAGCAAGCCAGATTCTCCAGTCGCGCACCGGCTGGTCGTTTCTCAATCCAATTCTAATTTCGGCAATAATCATTATCGCCTATCTGAAAGTAAACGACATCGACATCGACAATTATAACGAGAGCGGACGTTACATCGAGTTCTGGCTGAAGCCGGCAATTGTTGCTCTCGGCGTGCCGCTCTACAAGCAGCTTTCCACCATTCGCAAACAGCTTCTGCCTCTCCTTATTTCAGAACTTGCAGGCTGCGTTGTCGGCATCATTTCGGTAGTGCTCATCGCCAGATTTCTTGGCGCTACGCAAGAGGTGATTTTGTCTCTTGCTGCCAAGTCAGTAACCACTCCCATTGCTATGGAAGTGACTAAAACCGTCGGTGGAATACCATCACTCACGGCTGCCGTAGTGATTTGTGTAGGAATCTTTGGAGGATTGGCCGGATTCCGCGTGATGCGTATGTCACATATAGGCAGCCCTATAGCGCAAGGGCTTTCTCTCGGAACTGCCGCCCATGCCCTGGGCACATCGCGTGCCATGGACGTTAGCGACAAGTATGGAGCCTTCGCCAGCCTTGGTCTCACCATTAATGGTATCTTCACGGCTCTCCTCACTCCCACAGTCCTCTCGCTCATCGATTAATGGCATTTTGCCATTGCCAAAGCTGATTTTTTGCCCTTGTCGAGCATTTTTATGGATTTTTTATGCGGTTTTCCGCGAAAAATATGTAATTTTGCAACAAGTATAAGAAACCCTCATTTTTTAGCGAAAGAAAAAAATACTATGTTATCTCAATTCGACCTCCAAGCGTGTGCCAGCGCATTTATCGTGCTTTTTGCTGTAATCGACATAATCGGTTCAATTCCAATCATCATTCAGCTAAAGGAGAACGGACGAACCGTCGATGCCACTAAGGCTTCGCTCATTTCCTTCGCACTGATGCTGCTGTTTTTCTACGCCGGCGACGTGGTGCTGAAGCTTTTCAGCGTCGATATCACCTCATTTGCCGCAGCAGGCTCAATTATTATATTCTTCTTCGCACTCGAAATGATTCTTGATGTGGAGATTTTCAAGAACCAGGGACCAATCAAGTCGGCCACACTCGTGCCGCTCGTCTTCCCCCTACTCGCCGGAGCCGGAACCTTCACCACCCTGCTCTCACTCAAAGCCGAATATGCCGATGTGAATATCCTTATCGCCCTCATACTCAACATGGTGTGGGTTTATTTCGTAATCAAGATGACACACCGCATTGAGAAAATGCTCGGACAAGGCGGAATCTACCTCATTCGCAAGTTCTTCGGCATCATTCTTCTTGCCATCTCAGTGCGTCTTTTCACCGCCAACGTCTCCCAGCTTATCGGCCAGCTCTAACACCACCTCCGGCAGAGAAAGGCAAGCGTGAACTGACGAGTTCCATTTTCGCCGGCAAATCTTTCGTTCCGATTTTGGATAATGTTGACCATCACTATACCAATGAAGGAAACAAAGAATCCTATATAATTCCACTATTCACAGTTTTTGATCTTAAATAAAAGAACTGTGACATTACCTCAACGCTTTATGTAAAGACACTCCATTCTTCCAAAAGGTAACATCAAAAGTTACCATTCCACATCACCAAATTTCAATTTTTAGTCCATTTGTGGGAAATCCGCTGTCTCATGATTAAGCCTTCCGGGGGTCGTCGATAACCCACCCGGTAAGGGTGTGCTTGTCGGTGCTGAAGTTGATTCCCACCTTGATGATGGGGAGGTTGAGCTGCGAGAAGCGCTTGTCATAGTTTTTCAACTCGATTTGTGCCATTGCTGCATCGGCAGTGCTGTTGATTTTCAACTCGATAAGGTAGAGCGCGTAGCTTGTGCGAATCACCAAATCCACACGCCCCGTGGCAGTGTGCACCTCCACATCCACCTGATAGCCAAGAAGCGAGAATAGTACATAGAGAAGCTGCTGATAGTGGCCTTCGTAGTTGGTGTTGTCACATTGCGGCACTGTGAGTAGATAATTCTGCAGCAGCACTAACGCTTCTTCAAATTCATCTTTTATGATGTGCTCGCACATATCGCCAATCGTGGTTCGCCCGGCACCAGTGTATCGGTTAACGTAGTTTGGCAACAAATTAGCCATAAGTCCGATGCGAATCTCATTGTTAGGAATGTCAAGGGTGTAGAGCCCCGACAGTGCGTTATATTGCTTTATTGTGAGATATCCACTCTGATACAACAATGGAACGATACTCATAAGTTGCTCGGCAGGGGCGTCAAATTCCTCTTCGGGCAATCTTCTGGAGCCAATTTCCGACGGTACTACTTTGAATTTCCGCATCATTTCGATGAGGAAAGTGGGTGTGCCGGAGCCAAACCAGTAGTTGCCTAATTGCTTTTTGTCGAAAGCATTTATAAGGCTATATGGATTAAAAATATCGGGCGACGGCCAAGTAAAGTGGTAGCCGTCGTAGCGATAAGTCAATTCCTTTACCATTTCGTCATGGGTGCAGTCTTTTGCCTCAGCTAACGCTTCAATATAGTCGCCCAGTTGGCTGAGGAGTTCATCTTTAGAAATACCGCAGATGTCAGCATACTCCTTGTCCATGCTTACATTATTGATATTGTTCAGCTCGCTGAAGATGCTCAGCTGGGAGAACTT
>CALZFJ010000124.1 GCA_945645715.1 uncultured Prevotellaceae bacterium
TTGGTGGTGCTCGCTTCTGCTCGTGGTGTTGCTGGCTATGCCCTGGATGGGACTGAGCACTGAGGGCGACGGCCGCTGGACCAACGGACTCTATGAGATGCTTAGCATTATCATTGCTTTCCCGCTGATAGTGAGCATAGGAGCCGGAAGCAGTGTGAAAGGCGGCAAGTCGGCAGCCATCGTCAAGTTCCTTGGTGAAATATCCTATCCGCTCTATATCACTCACTATCCGCTGGTGTATATGCAAATGGCGTGGGCAAGCCATAATGCCGACGCACCACTGGGGCAGCACATTTTTGTGGCAATAAGCGTATTCTGCATCGCCATTTTCTTGGCATACGCAGCCTACCGTCTCTATGATCTGCCCGTGCGCGAATGGCTCAAATCAAAGCTTTTCAAGCGTGTGGAAGAAAAGAAGTAACTCGACAACGACAGAAGGTGAGTTAAAACTGCATTATAAAAATCCTTCCCCTGCTACATGCATCTGTGGCAGGGGTGGATGCTGAAATGTTTGCGTCCCTGTAGCGTCCGAGAGAAAATAAAAAAGTGAGCTAACTCTCTGAATATTAGATAGTTAGCTCACTTGTGGCGGAAAGGACGAGATTCGAACTCGTGGTAGGATTACTCCTACGGCAGTTTAGCAAACTGCTGGTTTCAGCCACTCACCCACCTTTCCGTTTGGTATGCGCTGATTTTCTCATTGCGAGTGCAAAGTTAGACATTTTTTTGGAAGTGTGCAAGTTTTCGGTGATATTATTTTGCGGCAAATGCGTTTTTTTTGTAATTTTGAGGTTATGAAACGGGTGTTTCAGTAAATCTTAATGCTTTAAATTCATCAGTGATATGTTTTTTAGTGGAAAAAATCAGAAATTAGGCAAAAGACTACATTATAATATAATGTGTGTGGCGGCACTTCAGCTTGGTGCAATAGTGATGCCGGCAACTGTAGCGGCTGCCGATGGTGCTGCTCGCGATGTGCAACCCGACTCGGCGATGCAGGCGGCTGTCGATCGCTTTGCGTTCGACCCTTCGCTGCGCTATGGCTCGGTGGGTGTGTGCGTGACGCGCATTGACTCGGGCACGGTGGTGGCTGCCCACACTCCCGATGAGGCGTGCATTACTGCCTCGACGATGAAGACGGTTACTTCGGCTACTGCGCTTGAGCTGCTTGGCAAGGACTACACCTTTGGAACCCGGGTAATGGCTGTGGGAAGGATTGACCGCCACGGCACGCTGCACGGTAATATTGTGGTGCGTGGTGAGGGCGACCCTACGCTGGGTTCGCGCTATTTTGCCGGGCATGGCTCGATAGTAGATTCGATAGTGGCAAAGGTGCATGAGCATGGCATCAAGAAGATTGACGGCAGGGTGATTGTGGATACGTCGGCGATTCCTTATCCTCCGGTAGGGAACTGCTGGATGTTTGACGACTTGGGCTACGATTATGGTGCAGGCTGTTTTGGTGTGTGCTTTGCCGATAATGTGTTGAGCATTTCGTTCGACCGCTCGGGAGAGGAACCCACTGATTTTCTGGTGGAACCGGTTACTACGCAGCTTTCGGTTGACAGCCGCATTAAGCTTTATGATGAGGGCGAGCAGATGGCTGTGGATTTTGTGGAAGCGGTGCCCGACTACGACCTGCCATCGCTCACGCTGTGGGGTGGGGCACGCCGTGGTGAGAAGCGCATGAAGCAGACGTTTGCCAATCCGGCACCTTATTACACGCTTGAGGACAGTGTGCTCCGCGGGCTTCGCTATGCCGACATTCGCGTGAAAGACAAGCAGTTGCGTCCCGACAAGATTGAAGACGACACGCTGATGCTGGTGGATTTCCGCTCGCCGCTGCTGCCTGAGGTGCTGCGTTCGCTGCTCTACAGGAGCGACAATATGTTCACCGAGATGACCTTGCGAGCCGTTGCAGCCATTGATGGTAAGCCGGCAACGATAAAGAATGGTGTGGCGCGTGTGCATGAGCTGTGGAAGCAGAAGGGAGTGGATTGCGTGCCGCTTTTCATGCGCGATGGCAGCGGACTCTCGCGCAACAATAAGGCATCGGCGCGTTTCCTGTGTGAGATGCTTCGCCGTGTGTATGCCGATCGCGACTCGCTCGGTTGCGACTTCTCGCAACTGCTGCCGGTGGGAGGCGTGAGCGGCACTCTGAAATCGCTGCTTGGCAAAACTCCGCTGTGCGGAAAAGTGGCGCTGAAATCGGGCAGTATGAGCGATGTGCAATGCTTCACAGGCTATTATCCTGCAGATAAGCCTGAATATACCGTAACAATACTCGTGAACAACTTTGTGTGCTCACGTGCCCAGCTCAGACGCAACATCGAGCAGCTGCTTGTGGAGCTTTTTCCACAAAAATAGCATTTTTGCAGCCTCGTTAGTGTTTTTTTAGCATATAATGCGTGATTTTTGGAAATAAATAACTACGTTTGCACTATTATTAGAGAATATTAGGGATATGGATAACGCCATAAAAGATATTATCGACAAGACCCTTGAGCTTGAAGGGCTGTTGTTGCTGGCACAAAGCCGCGCAGGGAGTGAGCTTGAGGCATCGGTGAACCGATTGATTGTTTCAAAGAAGGACGAAGTGGCAAAGCTCATTGATGCGGCATTTGGCGGTGAGCCTAAGTGCGACGTTGAGCCACAGCCCATAGTGATGCCTATTGATGAGACTGAGGCAGATGAAGAAGTTGCAGAGGAGGCTGAAACCGAAGAGGAGCCTATAGCAGAGCCTGTAGAGGAGCCTATTGATGAGCCTGTAGAGGAACCTGCCGTGGAGCGTGGACATCTTGAGAATTTCATTCCCGAGCCCATCGAGATGCCGGTGGAGCCACCGGTGAGTGACATTTTTGATGACTCACACCTCGAACCGATAGAGGAACCACAGCCGATAGATGTGCCGACGCCTGAAGATAAGCCAATCTTTGATGATACGCCACTCGACGAGGAAGATGCACCGCTCGATGAGGAATATGAAGACGATGAGGAGGAAGATGATGATGAAGTGCTCGACGATGACGATGAGGCACTCACCCTCGACGAGGCTTTGCAGCGCAGCATGAGCCGCGACTTGCGCAAGGCTTTCTCGCTCAACGACCGTTTCCGCTATCGCCGTGAGCTTTTCGGCAACAGCGATGTGGAGATGAACGACACTCTCAACTTGGTGGAAACAATGCACTCTTACTCGGAGGCTGAGGAATTCTTCTATGGCGACCTTGAGTGGGACAGCGAGTCGCCCGAGGTGAAGGACTTCATGGCGGTTATCAGGAATCACTTCTATAATAAGGAGCAATAATGTGTCGGCAAGCCCTGCCCGAGTGGAAGCAGGGTGTAGCTACGAACCTTGCCGAGGTAGGGCAGTGGTTGAGATGCAAGCCATGCCGGTAGGGCAGAGACTTGAGAAGAAATGGATTTTTGCAAAATTACTATCATAACAAGATGAGCGGAAAACTCTACATAGTGCCCACGCCGGTGGGAAACCTCGATGACATGACTGTTCGTGCCATCAACACTCTGCGCGATGCCGACTGTATTCTTGCCGAAGACACCCGCACCAGCAGTGTGCTGATGAAGCACTTTGGCATCACCACGCGCATGCAGAGCCACCATAAATTCAATGAGCACGACACCTTGCCGGCACTTATTGAGCGGCTCGAAGGCGGAGAGGAGATAGCCTTGGTGAGCGATGCCGGCACACCGGCAATATCCGACCCCGGCTTCCTGCTGTCGCGTGAATGTCGCAGGCACGGCATCGAGGTGGAGTGCTTACCGGGAGCTACGGCTTTTGTTCCGGCAATCGTCAATTCGGGGTTGCCTTGCGACCGCTTTTGCTTCGAGGGCTTTCTGCCGCAGAAGAAAGGGCGTGCCACACGACTTGCCTCGCTCGCCGATGAGCAGCGCACCATGATATTCTATGAGTCGCCGCTAAGGCTTGTGAAGACGCTTGAGCAGCTTGCTGCCACATTCGGGGCTGAGCGAGAAGCCTCGGTGTGCCGCGAAATATCGAAGGTGCACAACACCACCCATCATGGCACCCTCGGAGAGCTTGTGGCTGAGTTTACCGCCACTGCGCCACGAGGCGAAATAGTGATAGTGGTGGCAGGAAAGGCTACCGAAGCTGCTGTGAAGATAGATAAGTATGCCGATTTCAAGCAGAAAAGCGCACTCCGCGAATAAGCATTATTTGGCACAGAAATTGCTATGCGGCAGTAGAATGAATGTTTGATACGTAAAACAAAGCTATATATAAAGTTAATAACAAACACTGAAAGATTATGAAAAAGTCAGTTTTGATGGTTGCATGCCTGGGACTTTCTGCCCTGATGGCTTGCAACGGCAGCAAGAAAGAAGCTGCCGAGGAGGAGAACGCACAAATCACTGAGTTGAGCGACTCGCTCCAGACGGTGAACGCTGAAAAAGACAGCCTTATGGCACTTATGACAGAGATTAACGAAGGAATGGTCCAAATTAAGGATATGGAACACATTCTCACCACAAGCAATCTCAGCAAGGAATCGACCGACAAGAAGGAGGAAGTGAAAGCCAACATTATTGCCATTCAGCAGGCACTGGAGTCGCGCCGCTTGAAACTTGAGGCACTTGAGGCACGATTGAAGAAATCATCGGCTTACAGCAAGAGCATGAAGAAGACGGTGGAGAGCCTGAAGGCTCAGATAGAGTCGCAGGAAGGCACTATTGCCGGACTTCAGGAGGAGCTGCGCAAAGCCAACATTCAGATAGAAGGCTTGAACACACAGGTGGATTCGCTCTCGCGTGTGTCGGCGTCAGAGCGTAGCCAGAAGCAGCTTGCCCAGGAGGAGGCAGTGCGCCTTGCCAATGAGCTTAACACCTGCTTCTATGTGGTAGGCTCGAAGAAGGAGCTGAAGGATAACAAGATTATCGAGAGCGGATTCCTTCGCAAGACCAAGATTATGGAGAGCGACTATGAGAAGTCTTATTTCACCAAAGCCGACAAGCGTTCGCTGTCGGTAGTGCCGTTGCACTCCAAGAAGGCCAAAGTGCTTAGCAAGCACCCGGCAGAGTCATATACTATAGAAACAGATGCCCAGGGCATGAAGACGCTGAAAATCGTCAATGGCACCCGCTTTTGGGAGATGTCGAATTTCCTCATTGTGCAGATCGACTGATGCACAATCCCTCTGTATCGTGCCGGGGAGTAGCAGAATGATGCACATCGCCCGGTGTTGATTGAAAAAATAATCGGAGAATCGTGCCACGCAGTGTGGCTGATTCTCCGATTTGTGTTTTTATTGTGTTCAAAGGATTAATCGACGTGCAACGGTGACTTAGAGCAGCGACTCGGGGTCGAGGTTCTTGCTCTCAATGTCTTTGAAGTAGCGGTAGGTGCTAACCTTCAGCTCCATGCATGCATCTTCGTCGGCAACGATGATGGCTTTGCGGTGAAGCTGCAGTGCGCTGATGGTCCACATTTGCGACACAGAGCCTTCCACGCCATGCTGCAGTGCGCGAGCCTTGTTGTAGCCATTCACGATGAGCATCACGCTGCGAGCATTCATGATGGTGCCGACGCCTACTGTGAGGGCAGTCTTGGGCACCTTGTTCACGTCGTGGTCGAAGAAGCGCGAGTTGGCTATGATAGTGTCCTGAGTGAGAGTCTTCTGTCGGGTGAGCGAAGTGAGCGAAGAACCCGGCTCGTTGAAAGCGATGTGTCCGTCGGGACCGACACCACCCATAAAGAGGTCGATGCCACCGTAGGAAGCGATCTTAGCCTCATAGTCGGCACACTCCTTTTCGAGGTCTTCGGCATTGCCGTTGAGGATATTCACATTTTCCTTCTTGATGTCGATGTGTCCGAAGAAGTTGTTCCACATGAAAGAGTGGTAGCTTTCGGGGTGGTCTTCAGGCAGATTGCAATACTCGTCCATGTTGAAAGTCACAACATTCTGGAACGACACCTTGCCCGCCTTGTTAAGTTCAATCAGGTGACGATACATGCCGAGCGGCGAGCTACCTGTGGGGCAACCAAGCACGAAAGGCTTCTCGGGAGTTGGGTTAGCTGCATTGATACGAGAGGCTACATAGTTTGCAGCCCATTTCGATACCTGTTCATAATTCGGTTCAATAATTAGTCTCATAGCTTTAGTGGTTGTTTTATTGGATTATGCAAAGATAGTGCAAATCGAGAGCAGAGCAATAAACTTGCTTAATTGTTTTGCCGAGATGCAGCCTATCTTATGCAAAGATAGTGAAAAA
>CALZFJ010000125.1 GCA_945645715.1 uncultured Prevotellaceae bacterium
GCAAGGACGGCAAATATGTAACAACACGTCACATTGCCGACCGCCTTACCCGTGAGCTCGACAAGAATCTGGCGCTGCGCGTTGAGCGCACCGAGCGTGAGGATGCTTGGCGTGTGTTTGGCCGTGGTGTACTTCATCTGTCAATCCTCATCGAAACCATGCGTCGTGAGGGTTACGAGCTGCAAGTTGGTCAGCCGCAGGTTATCATCAAGGAAATCGACGGCGTAAAGTGCGAACCTATCGAGGTGCTTTCGATTAATGTGCCCGAGGAATATTCAAGCAAGGTAATCGATATGGTAACTCGTCGCCGAGGCGAGATGGTGTCGATGCAGACCCAGAACGACCGTATCCTTATCGACTTCAACATACCATCGCGTGGTATCATTGGCTTGCGCAGCAATGTGCTCACCGGTTCGGCCGGCGAGGCAATCATGTCGCACCGCTTCCTTGAATACCAGCCATGGAAGGGCGACATTGAGCGCCGCACCAATGGCTCGCTCATAGCTATGGAGGCAGGTACAGCCTACGCCTATGCCATCGACAAGCTGCAAGACCGCGGCCGCTTCTTCATCTTCCCGCAGGAAGAAGTGTATGCCGGACAGGTGGTGGGCGAGAACGCCAAGGAGAACGACATAGTGGTGAATGTGACAAAATCGAAGAAACTCACCAATATGCGTGCGTCGGGAGCCGACGAGAAGGCACGAATCATTCCGCCGGTGGTATTCAGCCTTGAGGAAGCACTTGAGTATATCAAAGCCGATGAGTATGTGGAGGTTACGCCGCATCACCTGCGTCTGCGCAAGATAATCCTCGACGAGCTTGAGCGCAAGCGTGCCAACAAGGGCTAACCAAGCTACGGCAATTGAGCGCGACAGCGTCGGTGGCCACTATTATAAATAAGGATTTTCGACTTTGTTTCATAATTTTATATTTTTGCATCGGATATCTTCGAGCCATCGTGGCTCGGGTATCCGATGATTTTTTATGACGTAGAGCCGTAGCCAAGAGCGGTTTGGGGGCTTTCGCACTTCTTCTTACGGAAATTTTGCTGAAAAAATGCGGTGGTGTGAATGATAATGTGTAATTTTGCAAATTGGAAAGTGCGCTTTTGCACTTTATGAATTGAAAAGACCGGAAATTTGAATATAAGAAACATATATATAATTCTATTTGTTGCACTGCTTTCCATCGTAGGCGTGGGAAAGTCGGGTAGGGCCTCGGCTGCGAGGTTGCTTGCCGACACGTTGTCTCTTGTCCCTGCCGATACGGCCGCTATCGATTCTGTGGCGGTTGTAGCCGACTCGGTTGCAGCAAAATTAGATACGGTGCCTCGGGCTACTACGGTGAAAGGTGCTTTGGGTGCCGATACCATTCAGCGCGACACGATGCGGTTTGTGCACCGTTTTGTCGATCTCGACAACAGCGTGAAATTCACCGCCAAAGATTCGCTGGTGTTCTTCGGCAGCAATAATGCCAATATGTATGGAGAGAGCCAGGTGACCTATGGGGAGATTGACCTCAAGGCGATGGAAATACAGATGAACATGGACAACAGCGAGGTGTATGCGCTTGGACGCCCCGACAGCGTGGGCGACCTTGAGGGTACGCCGGTGTTCAAGGACCAGAGCGGTGAATATGAATCGAAGACGATGCGCTACAACTTCAAGAGCAAGAAGGGATTCATCACCGACGTAATCACACAGCAGGGCGAAGGTTATCTCACCGGCGGAACTACCAAGAAGATGGAAAACGATGAATACTACATCAAGGACGGACGCTACACCACCTGCGACGACCACGAGCACCCGCACTTCTATCTGCAACTCACCAAGGGAAAGATGAAAGCCGGAAAGAATGTGGTGTCGGGACCTGCCTATATGGTGCTTGCCGATGTGCCACTGCCCATTGCCGTACCGTTCGGCTACTTCCCATTCAGCAAGAAATACTCTTCGGGAGTGATATTCCCGACATTCGGCGAGGACTACAACCGCGGCTTCTTCTTGCGCGACGGAGGATATTATTTCGCCATAAGCGACATGATGGACCTTGCGGTTACAGGAGAGGTATATACCAAAGGGTCGTGGGGCGTGACGGCACAGTCGAACTATGTGAAACGCTACAAATTCTCGGGTAACTTCAATCTTAGCTATCTCGTTACCGTCAATGGCGACAAGGGTGCTGCCGACTATTCGAAGCAGACCAACTTCCGCATAGCGTGGTCGCACTCTCAGGACTCGAAAGCCAATCCCAACATGTCGCTATCGGCAAGTGTGAACTTCACCACGAGCGGATATACGCGCAACGACCTCAACAGCTACTACAACAACGACTTCACCGAGAACACTAAGAGCAGCACGGTGAACATGACCTACAAGTTCCCCAACTCGAAGTGGAGCCTTTCGACCACTGCCAACGTGTCGCAGCGCACATCTGACTCTACGCTCACCGTGTCGTTCCCTAACCTCACACTCACTATGTCGCAGACGGCACCCTTCAAGCGCAAGCGAGCCGTGGGCGACGAGAAGTGGTATGAGAAGATAAAGATGTCGTATTCAGGACAGTTTCAGAATTCACTCACGGCGAAGCAGAACGAGTTTTTCAAGAAAAGCCTCATCAAAGACTGGCGCAACGGAATGAAGCACTCAGTGCCCATCTCGGCTACATTCAATGTGCTGAAATATGTGAACCTCACACCAAGCGTGACGCTGAACGACCGCATGTACACCAGCAAGATACGCCAGCAGTGGGATCCGCAGGCATCGGCAGTGGTGAGGGACACCACTTATAGCTTCTACAACGTGTTTGACTTCAACGCCTCGGTGTCGCTCGACACGAAAATCTATGGATTCTTCAAGCCATGGAAGATATTCGGCGACAAGGTGCAGATGATACGCCACGTGATGACGCCGACAGTGTCGTTCTCGGCATCGCCCGATTTCAGCTCGCCATTCTGGGGCTACTATGGCACCTACGCCTATTCCGACCCGCGCACAGGACAGATACGAAATACGAAATACTCCTACTTCTCGCACGGACTGTTTGGAAGTGTGGGACAGGGCAAGACCGGAGCGGTGAATGTGTCGATAGCCAACAATGTGGAGATGAAGGTGAAGAGCGATGACGACTCTACGGGAGTGAAGAAGGTGTCGCTCATTGAGAACTTCACGGTGAGCCAATCGTATAACTTTGCTGCCGACTCAATGCGCTGGAGCAACATCAACACGTCGCTCTCGCTGCGACTGATGAAGAACTTCAACCTTAACCTCTCAGCCACATGGGACGTATATACCTACCAGCTCAGCCCATCGGGCTCGCCTGTGAGAGTGAACCGCACCCGACTGCAAGCCGGCAAGGGACTCGCCAAGCTGTCGAGCACCGGAACATCGTTCTCCTACACATTCAATAACGCCACTTTCCAGCGCAAGAAGAAAGATGACGACAAGAACAAGAAGCCCACGAAGAACACCAACAGCGACATAGCCCGATATGAGAACAATGATGATGATGAACCAAGTGGCAGCAGCTCGAAGGATAGCGGGAAGAATAGCGTGGTGCTCAATGAAGACGGCTACGCAAAGTGGGATTTTCCGTGGAGCCTCTCGGTGAACTACTCGGTGAACTATGGCTATGGCGACTTCGACAAGAAGAAGATGGAGTATAAAGGAAAGATTACCCAGAACCTGAGCTTTTCGGGCAATGTGAAGCCTACGAAGAACTGGGCTTTCAACTTCTCGGCAAGCTACAACTTCGATACGCACAAGATTGCCTACATGAATTGTTCGGTGTCGCGCGACTTGCACTGCTTCACCATGAGTGCGAGCTTTGTGCCGGTGGGACCGTATAAGTCGTACTCGTTCCACATAGCTGTGAAGTCGTCGCTGCTGAGCGACTTGAAGTATGACAAGCGCAGCTCTACATCGAACGGTGTGACGTGGTATTGATAGCAGGGCGGTGACGCAGTTTTCCTGCCAAGGCTGAAGAGAATGATTCTTGCAAGACAAACACAGATAACGATATGGAATTTATTGAACTCGTAAAGAAGAGATACTCGGTGCGTGCCTACGAAGCACGCAGCGTGGAGCGCGAGAAGCTTGACTATGTGCTTGAGTGTGCACGTCTGGCACCATCGGCTGTGAACAGGCAGCCGTGGCGCTTTGTGGTGGCAGAAAGCGCTGAAGCACGCGAGAGGCTTTGTGCCTGCTATCACAATGAGTGGCTTCGCCAGGCTCCGGTGATAGTGGCTGTGTGCGTGGATAGGGGAGCTGCATGGACACGCCTGAACGACGGGAAGAACCATGCCGACGTAGATGGCTCGATTGCAACCGAGCATATATGCCTTGCAGCTGCCGAGGTGGGACTTGGCACTTGCTGGGTGTGCAACTTTGACTATGAGGCAACGATTGCGGCACTCCGTCTGCCTGAAGGAGTCTATCCTGTGGCACTTGTGCCAATGGGATATGCAGCCGACAGCGCGAGTGAGCGTCACACCTCGCGCAAGCCCACAGAATCGGTGGTGGAATTTATATAGGCACTTATGCCGGGCATTGACGATACTTTAGTGCGACTCGGGCTGCCAAGGATTGCCGGAGTGGCAGTGGTGGCACTTACTATGGTGCTACTGCTCGGCTCGTGCCATCACAAGAAGGAACGACCGGATGACAGGCGCGACTACCGGAATGAATATGTAGATGATATATATAAGGATAACGGAAAGAGTGAGAAACGCGGAAAGTCGCGTTTGCGCAAAGAAGCGGAATCGTGGATAGGCGTGCCTTATCGCTATGGAGGACATTCGCGCAAGGGAACTGACTGCTCAGGGCTGGTGATGGAGGTTTATGCGGCAGTGTATGGAAAGAAACTGACGCACAATTCAGCTGACCTGTACAACAAGGAGTGCCGACACATAAAGGAGCGTGAGCTTAGAGAAGGCGACCTGGTGTTTTTCAGATTCGGCAAGTCGGGAAGAATCAACCATGTGGGAATATATCTGGATAACGGAAATTTTGTGCACGCATCCTCGAGCCGTGGTGTGATAATAAGCAATCTCGATGAGGCATATTATCGCCGTGGCTTTGTGGGTGCCGGACGAGTGCTGTGAGAGGCTTTGTATAGAGCCTCAGTAGAGTGTGAAACTCTGATTTACATTGGATTATTCGGTTACGGCGATGGCACCTTGTGTGGCAATGTCGTGAATAGTGATGGAGTCGAGGAGCAATGGAAGCTCTTGGGCGATACGCTCACGCCTATCATTGAATAGAGCACCTGATAGCACAATCGTTTTTGGCGAAAAGGTGCGAAGAAGGTCGGCAAGATTGCCATAATAGCGATTAGTGATGATGAGGTAGTCGCAAGCGACAGGCTTAGAGGCACAAAGGTAGCGCATATCGGTGTGAGAAGCCATCACTATGCGCTTACCGCATATCACAGCTGCCGAGGTGGCTATGGTGAGGCTGTCGCCCGGGTGATTTGCCGGGATATTGATGCCGCTAATGCGGTATCGGGCGAGAAGATTGCTGAACGACTTGCTGAAATCGGCTTCACTCCATTGGCTGTCGGTGCACCACAGGCTGCCGGTGCCGTGTGAGAAAGAGAGCAGAGGCGTGGAATGCCGGTTGTTGAGAATGAAGAAGCCTTGCCGGGGTGTGAGAGTTGTTTCCACAGCAATCCACAGCATTATGGTGGCGCAAGTGGCGAGAAAGCCGATGCCGGTGGCGAACTTCCTGTGATAGACAAATGCCACTGCGAGGGCAAAGGCAAGATAGTAGAGAGCTACCACAGGCTGCGACACGTAGAGATTGTCGATATAGGCAAATGGCAGCTGTGCGGCTGCATCAGCGGTGCCATTTATGAATGATGTGAGCCATTCAAGCAGTAGGTTTACCTCGGCAAACTGCACACCAAGCGACAGGGTGAGAATCGCAAAAAGGCTTATAGCCACAAAGAGCGGCAATATTGGCAGCACAATTATGTTGGAAATAATGGAAAGCAGCGGCAGGGTGTGGAAATAGTGCGCCGAGATTACCGCACAGCCTACATTGGCAATGAGTGTAGCAGCTATCCACGTAACGATGGAGTAGATGATGGTGCGCCTACGGCTGATGGCGTTGATCTTGCCGGAGAGCAACAGAATTGCTGCCACGGCGGCAAAGCTGAGTTGGAAGCCCACGCTGAACAGCGACATTGGCGAGAACGTGAGAATGAGAATGGCAGCGAGGCAGAGCGAATTAAGTCCGCTTC
>CALZFJ010000126.1 GCA_945645715.1 uncultured Prevotellaceae bacterium
CTCACTCGGTGCTCTCGGCTGCCTGCAAAGGCGTGATTCTTGGCTTCGGGCTCGACAGCTACCGCCTTGCCATCGAGGCTCTGCTTGCTGAATAATGTTTTTTGGGGGGGACATTTCTTATGCAAGAAGAACTTGAAGACTACATATTGAAGCACATCGATGCCGAGGGCGACGACCTGCGCCGCCTCAACCGCGAGACACACCTCTATCACTTGCGTCCGCGCATGTGTTCGGGGCATCTGCAAGGACGCATGCTCAAGATGATGGTGCGCATGATACGTCCGCAGCACATTCTTGAGCTGGGCACTTTCACAGGATATTCGGCTCTCTGCCTTGCCGAGGGACTTGCCGACGACTCGTGCCGCCTCGATACCATAGAAATCGACGATGAGCTTGAGGATTTCATTCGCGCCCACTTCGACGCCTCTCCTCTGGCACCGCGCATCAATCTGCACATCGGCGATGCCCGTGATGTGCTGCCCACTATCGAGGGCGACTTCGACCTGGTGTTTATCGATGCCAATAAGCGCGAGTATTGCCAATACTATGAGATGGTGTTTCCGCGCGTGGCTTCGGGTGGATTCATCATTGCCGACAACACCCTGTGGGACGGCAAGGTGGTGGATTGGGGCAAGAAGCTCGATGCTCAGACCGAAGGCATATTGCGCTTCAACGACATGATTGCCGCCGATGACCGTGTGGAGAAGGTGATACTGCCCATTCGCGACGGTCTCACCATCATCTACAAAAAGTAACTCCCAGACACACACGCCACAGGCCAGACCCGTCGGGAGTCATGCCAGAGATAATGATTAGATAACTAAAAAACAAACTGGATATAAATGGAAACTACAAGACAACAAAAAATAGCACGCCTCCTCCAGAAGGAGCTTAGCGAGATTTTCCGTGTGCAGACTGCCAAGATGGGCGGTGTGCTGGTGTCGGTGAGCGCAGTGCGCGTGTCGCCCGACTTGAGCATCGCCCGCGCCTACCTCAGCATTTTCCCCTCGGAGCGTGCCAACGAAATAATTGAGAGCATCAACCACAGTGCTCGCAGCGTGCGTTACGAGCTTGCACAGCGTGTGCGCTACCAGCTTCGCAAGACTCCCGAACTCACTTTCTTTATCGACGATTCGCTCGACTACATTGAGCACATCGATAGTCTCCTGAAATGAGATTCTCGCTGAAAATAGCGGCTCGCTACCTGGTGGCGAAGAAGACACACAGCGCGGTAAACATCATCTCCATCATATCTATGTGTGGGGTGGTGGTGACCACGGCTGCGCTCGTGTGCGTGCTATCGGTGTTCAATGGCTTCGCCTCGCTCATAGGCAGCAAGCTGTCGATGCTCGACCCACAGATTGCCATATCAGCCACCGAAGGCAAGGTGATAGAGCATGCCGACAGCCTGATTTCGGTGGTTCGCGGCATTGATGGTGTGAAAATTGCTATTCCCACCGTCGAAGACCACTGTCTCGCACTTTTTGGCGACTACCAGATGCCTGTGCGGGTGAAGGGAGTCCCTCAAGGCTATGACACCCTCACCAATATCACCCCCGCCATTCTCGAAGGCGAGTTTATGCTCGACGACAGCGTGTCTCGCTATGGCGTGCTGAGCATCGGTGCCGCTCTGCAGCTTCGTGCCCGCCCCGGTTTCATAGGTCAGGTGCGGCTTTTCGCCCCGCAGCGCCGTGGTGCGGTGAATCTCGCAAATCCCATGGGTGCATTCCGTGCCGACTCGGTGTTTGTGGCAGCAGTGTATCAAATAGAGCAGAGCGACTACGACCGCGACCTGATGTTTGTGCCACTTGATATGGCTCAGTTCCTCTTCGACTGCGACGATGAGGCAACGACCGTGGAAGTAACCCTTCAGCCCGCAGCCGATGAGCAAGCCGTGATGCAAGCTCTCGCCGCCACACTTGGCGACGGCTACATCGTGAAAAACCGCCTTATGCAGCAAGCTGCATCGTTCCGCATGGTGAACATAGAGAAGTGGGTGACCTTCCTCCTCCTCGGCTTCATCATGGTCATTGCCACATTCAATGTAATCAGCACACTGTCGCTGCTCATCATCGAGAAAGACGAGAGCATACGCACCTTCCGCTACCTCGGTGCCACCGACAAGCAGATTTCGGGCATCTTCGTTGCCGAAGGGTGGCTAATTTCACTCACAGGAGCTGTGCTGGGAGTGTCGCTGGGACTCCTGCTGTGCTGGCTGCAACAGGAATTCGGACTGATTGCCCTGCAAGGCAATGGCGACAACCTCATAGTGCGCACATATCCCGTAGAAATACAGCTTGCCGATGTAGCCATA
Source organism: uncultured Prevotellaceae bacterium (assembly GCA_945645715.1). Classification (GTDB taxonomy): domain Bacteria; phylum Bacteroidota; class Bacteroidia; order Bacteroidales; family Muribaculaceae; genus CALZFJ01. The sequence continues at coordinate 2,315 of CALZFJ010000126.1, forward strand.
GTCTTTGCCCTCGTGGCAGCAGTGGGCTTGCTCACCTCGCTCGTCACCTCAGCCATCATGCGTCGTCGCCTCCCCTCCTCCCGCCAATAATCCCCCAAAAGTCAATAAAGTAGTATGCAATTAATTAAGAATGAAAATGCCCTGTTCTGTCAAATCGCAGAATTGATAAACCAGAGTCGAAAGCAAGTTGCAAAGGCCGTCAATACGGCTATGGTCTATACCTATTACGGCGTGGGCAAATATATTGTGGAATATGAGCAGAAGGGCGAGAATCGTGCTGAATATGGCAAAGGCGTCCTGAAAAGGCTATCACAGCGACTTAATGCTGAATTCGGCAATGGCTGGTCGGTTGAAACGCTCAAAAAGAGCAGGAAACTGTTTCTCTCATACATGAATGGAACTACACTGCAGACCGAATCCAACGAGACTAATTTGGTCCACAGTGTAGACCAAATCCATAAATTCACACTCTCATGGAATCACTATCAGATATTAATGCGTATTGAGAACCCTCAAGCAAGGAGGTTCTATGAGATAGAAGCGTCGAAGCAGCATTGGAGCGTTCGTTACCTTCAGCGACAGGTAGGCAGCAGCCTTTATGAGCGCTTGGCCTTGAGCAGGGATAAAGATGAAGTTATGCGCCTTGCTGTTGAAGGGCAAACTTTGGCAAAGCCCTCCGATGTAATCAAAGACCCATTAGTGCTGGAATTTGTGGGCCTGAAACCCGACAGTTCTTACAGCGAAACCGACCTTGAGAATGCTATTATCAATCGTCTGCAAGACTTCCTTATGGAATGTGGCAAAGGCTTCCTTTTTGAGGCGCGACAGAAACGTTTCACTTTTGATGAGGATTATTTCTTTGTCGATTTGGTCCTATACAACCGATTTCTTCAATGCTACGTCCTGGTCGACTTAAAGTTGGGAAAACTCACTCATCAAGATATAGGGCAGATGCAGATGTATGTGAATTATTTCGACAGATATGTCCGCTTGGAATTTGAGAAACCCACAATAGGCATTCTGCTTTGTGAGCAAAAGAATGATTCGGTGGTTGAGCTCACTCTGCCAAAAGACTCCAATATCTACGCCCAGCAATATGCCTTGTGCTTGCCCGACAAAGCCTTGCTTCAACAGAAATTAATGCAATGGGCCGAGGAATTTGAGCATCTTCGTGGTGTCTGAGCTCCAATCGGGTTCGCGGTAAAAACGAATTCCCTTTTCAATGATAAAAGTCAGTGAACTACATCGAGTCAATGACACAACAAATAGTAGCATTTCGTGAGTAAACTCGCCCTGACTGTGACACCAATCTCCTGGGTGTCAAAGTCAGGATGTGGGTAAGACATTCATTTGGATTGTGCAAGGGTTTTGAGGATATTGTATTGTGAAATCGTTGGCTGACACAAAAAAACGGATTCCCCACCTTGCTGTGGCTTGGGGGAATCCGGATTTTTTTGCACTATTGCAGTGAGGTTACATTTTCGGCGGATTCGTGTGATTCGTGTTCATCAAAATCCATTCTGCGGATTCTGTGGATTCTGCGTGAGGACAGAAAATCCATTTTGCGGAATCTGTGTGGGGATTTCTACAGGGCGAGCTTGGTGGCGCGGCCGGCTACCTTCACCACGTAGAGTCCGCGCTGCGGCACGTAGATTTCGGTGTCGGTGCCGCTGTAGATGCACACTCCGGCGGTGTTGAACACCTCCACTCGTGCTCCATCCACGCCATCCACGCGAATCACTCCATTATCACCCCTCACTTTGGCAGCATCAGCCTCTATGCCATCCACTGCCCCGGTGCCTACGGTCACTGTGCAGGTGGCGGTGAGGTCGCTGCCGTCGGTGGTGTGGCATGTGATTGTAGCCACTCCGTCAGCCGCTCCAAGCACAGTGATTGAGCCATCGCTATTCGCTTTGAAGGATGCCACACCCGCGTTGCTTGTGCTCCACTCAAGCGAGGTGCTTGTAGCGTTGTCAGGCGTAATCACCGGTGTAATCTTGGCTGATTGGTTGATTGCGAGTGTAAGCTCTGAAGGATTCAGCGTAAGATTTTCAGCAGTAATCCCATCAACATCAACCAAAATCAGGCAAGTGGCTTTCACTCCACTTCCATCAATCGCCATCGCAGTGATTGTAGTGATTCCCGTCTTTAGCCCCGTCACCTTTCCGTTTTGGTCAACTGAAGCGATTGCAGGATTGTCGCTGACCCAATAAATGTCACTTAGAGTGGCATTGCTTGGCGTTATAGTTGCACTGAGCTGTGCAGAGTTGTTAGCCTCAATATTCAGAGAACTTTTGTTAAGTTCAATCTTAGTAATAAGATTATCAATCGGCCTCATATCCGAAAAATCGTCCCATATATCGGCAGTCCAATATTTGGCATAAGCCCCTTGAGTCACATACAGCGGGCAAGACTTATCGGAAAAAGTTTGTGACGTAATCACCGGTGGAGTAGCCGCTTGCGTAACAATCTTGTTTGCATTCGATGATGTTAATAAACCACCCTCAATCTTCTCAACATCCGCTCCAATTACAAGAGTAAGATCGGATGAAAAACAACTTCCATTGATGCTGCAGTTTTTTGCATTAAAAAAAGCAAGTTTCAAGCCTCTGCAGCCATAGAATGCCTTATATCCGATAGAGTTGACGGAATTGGGAATCACCACCGATTTCAAGCCGCTGCAGTCTTCAAAGGCACTGTTGTCAATAGAGGTGACGGAGTTGGGAATCTCCACCGATGTCAAGCCGCTGCAGCCAGAGAATGCAGAGTAGCCGATAGAGGTGACGGAGTTGGGAATCTCCACCGAAGTCAAGCCGCTGCAGTCTTCGAAGGCACTGATGCCGATATAGGTGACGGAGTTGGGAATCTCCACCGAAGTCAAGCCGCTGCAAGATTTGTATCTGCATGTTGTTGTATATCAATGGGTTGCCGTTTAAAAGATAGAAAGGTGGGGGAGGTGGGGTTGTGGAGAGGGGAAGGATGCAGATTTAACGGATTTAACGTTATTTATGAGGGCTTGGATTCATTGTAACTATTCAGAAAGCGAGTGTAAATGTACAGCAAGTAGTTGGAAAATGCAGGGAGCAGTGCCGCGAAATGATGAGGAGTGCTGGGAACAATGCTGCGGAATGTTGAGAAATAGGCTGAATAATGCTGCGAAATGCTGGGAACGATGCTGCGAAATGCCTAATGCGGTGCCGAGAGATCAAACTTTCTTCTTGGTTTTGCAGTGGTTTTATTAATGGTTTTGTCAATATCGTTGGACTGGATTCAACGAGTAAGGGGCATTACAACGATCAGGTGTTATTTCAGTAACCATGTGTAATTTTTGAAATGATTGGGGACATGAGACCTCGTTTGCCATTTGGTGTATAGAGCTGATATGTCCGGCTTCCGCGGTTTCAGCTGCATGTTGTGCTGCATTTAAGTACTCCTTGGTGGGTGTGCGAAATGTGTTACACTTATTATTGGATTTTTATGCCTGTGTATTTGATGGAAATTGTATTGCCAATCTATTGCATATAACGGTAGGTTTTTATATTTTTGCACAAAATCTAAAGAGGACACACTAGATACTGATAAAATGAAGAACATATTATCATATATTGTGTGCTTGCTGCTTATCGCTATGACATTCAGTTGCGGAGAAACTCACTACGACTCTCGCCTCACAGCCATCGACAGCATCATTGAAGACCGTCCCGACTCTGCTCTTGTAGAGCTGCGGGCACTCGATTATGAGTCACTATCGGGCAGCGATAACCGCGCCTACTACGCCCTGCTCCTCACCCAGGGCCGATATAAATGCTACGACTCAATCCCCTCCACCGACACCATCGAAATCGCCGTCGCCCAATTCACCTCAAATGGCGACCGCGAAAAGCTCACCCGCTCCCTAATCTTCAAAGGCG
>CALZFJ010000127.1 GCA_945645715.1 uncultured Prevotellaceae bacterium
CACAAATGGATAGATATTCAATCCTGTTACGTTCTTGATGGCATATTTATGCTTTATGCGTGCCACAAGCTCCTTGTCGGCATTCACGCGGTCGCGAAGTTCCTCTATCTTCTTGATGAAATCGGGGTGAGTGCGGCGGAAGTTGTCGCAGCTGCGGCGGTCGCCGGTGTCGAGTATGGTGCCATCAGCCATCACTATGCGCACCGACTGTAGAATGCGGTCGCTATTGGCGTGAGTGCCACAGTTCATTCCCGAGGCATTGTTCATCACAATGCCGCCCACCATTGCCGACTTCTTCGAGGCGGGATCGGGCGAGAATATACGGCCGTAGGGCTTCAGTATCTCATTCACACGCTCACCGATGATTCCCGGCTGAAGGGTTATCATCTGTGCATCAGCCGACACCTCATAGCGCTCCCAGTTCTTCCCTGCCACTATCAGTATAGAGTCGGTCACAGCCTGACCCGACAGGCTGGTGCCTGCCGCGCGGAACGTAACCGGTAGCTCTAATTTGTCGGCGAGGCGAAGCAGTCGCGCCACTTCGTCTTCATCTTTCGACCTCACCACTATCTTGGGCAGATGGCGATAGAATCCGGCATCTGTACCCCATGCCAGGCAGTGCAGGTCGTCGGTGTAAATTCTGTCCTTCGGGATAAACTCGCGGGCAGACTTGAGAAACTGTTTATATTGCTCGTCCATATTCATTATCAGTAGTTACCACTTTGCGTAACCAATGTTATATTTCAGTGTGAGTGATGAATAATGCACCGCTCAACTATTTGTAGAGATAGTATTTTGCCGAACGTGCCTTGAACGCCTCAACATCCTTGTTCCAGTAGTCGATTATATCAGCCACACGATAGTTCTTAGTGAAGCGCAAGCGTATCTGGTCGCTTCCGCACACCTTGTCGAACATGTTGAAGCGTTTCTCCACGCCCTCAAGTTCAAATGCCTTGTGGTCGGGATACATCTCGGCAAGCACCTGCATGGCATAAAACTGCAATAGCGAGAGATTGGCATCGAGGGTATCGGTGATATAAATCTGTACACCCTGCAAGTTCTCGCCCTTGCCTGTGCCATAGAATGGCTTGTAGTGTATTGCGCGGAATATCACGCCGGGCAGCTGCAAGTCGTTAAGCTTTTTTGCAAACTTCTCGGCATCAATCCACTGTGCACCAATTAGCTGGAACGGAAGTGTGTAGCCCACACCGATTGAGATTCCATAAAGCTCGCCAAGGATTCCGGTGGCAGGATAGTAGTCGCTCACGTCGGGGTTGGGGATGTGGGGCGACGGAAGCAGCCACGGCATCTCGGTCTGGCGATAGTTCATATAGCGGTGCCAACCTGTCATGGGCACCACGGTGAGCTTCACCTTCTTGCCTCCTTCGAGCATTCCTTCCTCATTGAGCATCATGGCAAGCTCGCCGGGAGTGAGCCCGTAGAGATAAGGAATCGGGAACTGGCTCACAAACGATGTGAAGCCTTCTTCCACCAAGTTTCCCTCCACCTTGTAGCCTCCGAGTGGATTCGGACGGTCGAGCACCACAAATTCCTTGCCCTGCTCGGCACAAGCCTCCATTGCCACTCCCATAGTGCTTATGAATGTGAAAGAGCGGCAACCGATGTCCTGAATGTCATACACCAGCACATCAATGTCCTTGAGCATCTCCTTCGTTGGCTTGCGCGTCTTGCCATAGAGCGAATACACTTTCACGCCGGTAGCGGGGTCGGTGGAGTCGCCCACCTTGTCGCCTGCATGGACGTCGCCGCGCACGCCGTGCTCGGGTCCATAGAGAGCCACAAGCTGCACATTAGGTGCCTCGTGGAGTATATCCACGGTCGATTTCAGGTTGTTATCTACGCCCGTAGGATTAGTAATCAAACCCACGCGCTTTCCTTCGAGCACCTTGAAGCCATTGTCGCGCAGAGTCTCAACTCCGGGCTTCACCAGTGCACTTGCCGCCACCGCAGCAGCGGCAAATGCTATCACGAAAAATATCTTCTTGATCATAATCACACGTCAAAATTATTTCAGTCCATAATTCGGGTCAATCTTGCGGTCGGCAAAATATGTGATTATCACAGTTGCCACGCAGCAGGCTATCACCATCCAGAAGAAGAGTGCATAACCCATCATTTCCTGCAAGTAGCCGGCAAACATACCCGGAATCATCATACTAAACGCCATAAATGCCGTGCAAATTGCGTAGTGCGACGTCTTAAATTCACCTTCCGAGAAGTAAATCATATAGAGCATATAGGCGGTGAAGCCAAATCCATAGCCAAACTGCTCAATGGCAATGGCAATGCTGATGAGCGCGATGTTGGTAGGCAGGCACTCGGCAAGATACACGAATGTAAGGCAAGGCAGCGTCATTCCGGCTGCCATCCACCACAGCGACTTCTTCAAGCCCACTTTCGAGGCATAAAGTCCGCCAAGAATTCCGCCTATGGTGAGGAAGAGCACGCCGATTGTGCCGTAGGCAAGTCCTACGTTCTCGGTCGAGAGTCCAAGTCCGCCCACTTCACGCGATGCCACGAGGAATGGCGTACACATCTTTATAAGGAATGCCTCGGGAAGGCGATAGAGCAGCATAAAGAGGATTGCAAGTATCAAGCCGGGCTTAGTGAAGTAGGTGACGAAAGTACGGCCGAACTCCTGCATAATCGCCTTAGCGCTCGATTTCTCGCCCTCTGGCTTCTTCTCCATCTCAGGGCGAGGAATGAAAAATGTGTGATAGAGCGTTACGCCACAGAACAGCACTGCCGTAACGAGAAGCGTGATTTGCCACGACATCGGTATGTTGCCTGTATTGGTCTCAATAAGTCCGGCGATATACACGAGTACACCCTGTCCGAAAATCGACGATAGTCGGTAGAATGTGCTGCGAATGCCCACAAATGCTGCCTGGTTCTTCTGCGTGAGAGCTAACATATAGAAACCGTCGGCGGCAATATCGTGTGTTGCCGATGCAAATGCAGTGATAGCAAAGAGCAGCAACGTGATGGTGAACATGCTTATAGGAGTCTGTCCCGATGCTATCATTTCGGGCTCGGGGTGTGGCATTGAGAGTGTGAGCAGCACAAACGCTGCCGACATGACAATCTGCATCATGATTGTCCACCAGCGCTTGGTCTTGATGATATCTACAAACGGGCTCCAAAACGGCTTGATTGCCCACGGCAGATAGAGCAAGCTTGTGAACAGTGCCATCTGTCCGTTGGGAACGCCCATCTTGGCAAACATCATCACTGAAATGTTATTCACGATAAAGTAAGGTATTCCCTGTGCAAAATAGAGTGTGGGGACCCATACCCATGGTGATATGTTCTTTAGTTTGTTCATAATAGTTGTTTTTTAGTAAAGGGTTGTTATGTTGGCGTTTATAAAATAGTGCAATAATATCTCCTTGTAGTTGTGGCCTTTCTCGCCCATCACTGCGGCTCCTATCTGGCACAAGCCTACGCCGTGTCCCCAGCCGGCTCCGCGAAGCACGAACTTGCCGGGCACTCCGTCGGTCACATCGTGGCGTTCTACGATGAATGCCGAGCTATAGAGGTGCGACGGCGACAGTGTACGGCGTATTTCAAGTTCCTTGCCTATGGTGAGAGTCTTTTTCGTTCCCACAATCTTGAGTTTGTAGAGTCGTCCCGATGTTCCGCGCGCCACCGGCTGAAGATCGAGAATCTGCCCGTAATCCACGCCTGAGCGCTTCAATATGAGTGCCGCAAGCTCCTCTTGGGTGTATTCCACCGTCCAGCGGTAGAAGTCGGTGGTTTCCTGGTCGTAGTTGTTGAGCACCTGCGAGAGTATCTGCTTGTCGGTGGTGTTGCAGAATGCCTTGGGCGATGTGAGAATCCACTCCTCGGCAGCCGCCTCCTTGGTGAGGTCGGGGAAGTTCATCTCGTCCTCGCCGTCGCGACGTGCCTCAAGGTAGTCGTAGTGCTTAGGTTCCCAGCAGTTCTCAAATTCTTCATACACTCCACCGCAGCACTTCGAGAAGCGGGCATCGCAAAGTTCGCCGCCATAGGTAAGCACTTCTCCCCAAGTAGCCTTGATGGCATCGCGCACACGCTCGGTGCTCTGTCGGGTAATTCCCTGGTAGCGTTGGCAATGGTCGTCGGCACACACGTCGAAGTTCACATGGTCTTCGCGGTCGTACCACTTAATCATTTCATCTTCGCCACCTTCCTCGCAAGCCTTGTAGTCCTCATGCTCCTCGGTGATGCGCTTGTTCTTGTCGATTTGCGCCAAGAGCCAGCTGCGCGAAATCACGGCATGTGCCTTGAGCAGCTCGAGCGATGCAGTAGCACTCATCTCGCTCGAAATCACACTCAGCAGATAATCTTCCACCGGCAGCACATTCACAGCCGTGAGCTTCCCGTTCTCCACTATCAGATGCAAGGCACCGCTGAATCGCTGGTCCTCCTTGCGCTCCCAGTGGAAATTCACACCGATGGTAACGCCTTTTAGCTCGAAGAAGCCATTCTCCGACGGCTCAAATGTAACCACATCGGCAACCGTGCCGTTCCAAGCCACCTGCCCTTCGGCAGTGACCTCGGCATGCTGCTCTCCGGTCACAATAGTGCCATCGGCAAGGCGATATTCGCCAAAAAGCACGAAATTCACCTCAGGCTCATTCATTATGCCTACTTTCACGCGCGGTACTCCACTCATATATTATCTCAATTTGTAGTTTTATATCCTTTTTTGTTTAGTTTGTCGTTAATGCAGGCAACATCGGCATCGGTGATACACACCTCGCTGAATATTGCCGCTATATCTTCGGCGGTAATCCGCTCAAAATCTTCTTTGCGCGACGCTATCACCACTCCACCCAGATCGACCGATGCCGGAGAAATCAGCATCCGGCTCTCGCCTTCGGCATTGTAGCACGCCGGGCGATGCTTGCGGCGCGGAATCACCACTGTGATACACTGCTGATTCTCAGCCCGGCACAGCACGTTCATCATCGGCTCTGCCTGCCCTTCGCTCATCGGCAATGATGCATAAAGTTGCTCAAAGAGCTTGCAGCCGGCATCGACATCAGTGCTTTCTATCACATAGCAGTGCCTGCCTCCAAGGTTCACCTCGTTCAGCGTGGCTCTTGTGTCATCTCTTGCCACTTCTGCCAACACGGTGTGCCGCAATTCGGCCTCAATGGGCATGAATCCCTGCACTCCTGCCTGAAAATGGCAATGGTCGGGTGCCGAAGCGCCACACTCAGGTCCGTTGTAGAACACGGTGTAGCCTTTCATCAACAAAGCCAGCGTCATCATATCGCGAAACCGCGATATGATGCGTTGGGCTGTATGTGTGCGTGTAGGAATGGTGAAATGCTTAGGAAAGATAGGATATGGGTTCACGATTATCTCATAGTCGCCCCACTCTATCCACTGCTGCTCTGCAGGTCGGTTAGGCTTGCAGAGGAAGCACTGTCGGTGCTCGATAGAGGCTCTATCCACCTTGGCAGCCGAGGAGCGCAGTCGCTCAGGATTGTACTGCACGATTATCGTGGAGCCATTCACCGTGAGCTTCCGCTCTTCCACACGGCTGAGCTTGGCATAGTTGGTGCGAGCGGTTTCCCATTCAGCCAATTGCTGCCCGAATAGCGCCTCCACTGCTTCTTCACTTAGCTCTGCCATTCCTTTCCGCTTTTTCTCTATTTCTTCTTGTTCATCGCAATGCGGGCTTTAAGCTCCCATGTGCGAATGCGGTCCTTGTAAGTGTTGTTGCGGTTCATCTTCTCCACATCGAGGGCGGCATCGCTGTTGTCGTCCCAGCGGCGGCACAGATAAACCGAAGTATATACACGGCCTATCTGGTAGGTGCGCGACATGTTCAAGCCGAGTGCATAGTCCTCTCCGTAGTTCACTGCCGGAAGTTTCACGCTGCGTAGCACCGGTGTGTAGAATGCACGCGGAGCGCCAAGTCCGTTGATGCGGAGTGCATTGTTGCGGCCATTCTCGGGAGTCCACTCCTTGTGATCGACGAGTCCCGGCGGAATGATGTTCTTGTTGATGTCGGTGAGTGTGTATGAACCCACTACCATTGCGCAATTCTGCTCATAGAATGCTCCTACCATAGTGCTGAGGGTGTTCTCGTCGGCATAAACGTCGTCGCTGTCGAGCTGTACGCAGAATTTGCCCACCTGTGGGTGATGTGCAGCCACATTCCAGCAGCCA
>CALZFJ010000128.1 GCA_945645715.1 uncultured Prevotellaceae bacterium
AGTGTTGGCGCTGCGGAATTGCTGTGTGGGAACATCGGCAGCATACTGCCAGTTGCTCATCCAGCCAATGATTGTGCGGCGACCATCAGGACCATCGCTGAAGCTTACAGAAGCATAGTTGTCCTTGCCATAGTCCATCCATTTGGTAGGCACATTGCCGTTTGCGTCCTTGTCGGGGGTAAAGGTCTTGCCGTCGAAATCACCGATGAAGTATTGAGTGGCACTACCACCGAACGGACCACCGGGGTTGATGTTGCAGATAAGTACCCATTTCGAGAGGTTTTCGTCCTCAACAGGGAGCATAAAGAGGTCGGGGCACTCCCACACACCGTCCTGCTCGCCAAGCCCCTTACCGAAAGAGCTTTCGAGAGTCCACTGTTTCAGGTCGGGAGAGCTGAAGATGAGCATTTCATGTTCGAGGGGGTGAGCAAGGATAATGTTCCACTTGCCGATAGTCTCGTTCCAGAACATATTCGGGTCGCGGGCCTCGCTTTCGAGTGCGCACACGGGATTGGCATTGTAGATTGAGAAAGATGTACCGCCGTCGTTGCTTGCAGCGAGGCTCTGCATCTGGCTTGTTCCGGCTGATGTGTAAAGAGCAATTACAGCATCATTCCCATAACCCACGGTGTTGTTGTGGTCGATGGCGCAGCTTCCGCTGAACACCGCTCCGAGCCCGTTGGGGCGTATTGCAATAGGCTCGTGCTTCCAGTGGATAAGGTCGGTGGAAGATGAGTGAGCCCAGGTCATATTCTGCCACTTCGAGCCGTAGGGGTTGTATTGATAATAAAGGTGCCATACACCGTCTTTGTAGAACATACCATTCGGGTCGTTCATCCAGCCATAGAGGGGAGTGTGGTGAAAGGCAGGACGGTAGGCAGTCTCGCGGTTTGCGGTGTCGAAAGCGTCACTGAGGCGCATATCCTGCCAGCAGGCATCGCTTTTTGCTTCGCGCACCGAGCTACGGCTTTGGTCGGTTACTACGTCGAGCACCACCTTGTGTCCGCGATAGGGAGTGAGATCGAAAGGTACGAAGAAGTCGGTTTTCGATTTTGCGAGGCGCACATAGATTGTTTTAGTGAGATTGCCATCAACGAGCACATTCACACGTGCATCATCAATTGATTCTTGCACAGGCAAGAGCAGATAGCGGGCATCAGCGTTTACTCGCACCAGAGTGTTGGTGGTGCTGAGGTGATTCATTTCAATCCCATCGGCTGCGGCAGCTGTAGTCACAGCAGATGCCATAAGTACGATGGCAGAGAGATAGCTTGACAAATGTTTCATTTTAGCGTATTTTGGTTTTATGTTAATAAGTCGGTATCAGTGCCGATTTTGCTTTCAGCATTGCAAAGCTACTAATTATATAAGAGTATTATCTATAAAAAACCGTGCGTATCATATAATTTTTGATGCAATGCACCATTTTTTATATCAAATACCCAATTTTTAATGGATTTTTCTTTAAATTTGTGGGAAATAAACCAAACGCAACAACTGATACAGATGAAAACTGCCTTTTTACGACTATTGCTATGCATCAATATTATTGCGATTGTACTTCTTGCGAGCTGCAATGAGAAGCGAATATATAAAATAGGTATATCACAGTGTAGCCAGGACGACTGGCGCACCAAAATGAACGAGGAAATCAACCGCGAGGTTATTTCCCGCGATAACGTAATGGTGGAAATCCGCTCAGCCGATGATGACAATGCCAAGCAGATTGCCGATATTGAATATTTCGTGGAAAACGGTTTCGACATAATCATTGTGGCTCCCAATGAGGCGGCGGCACTGACACCGACGATAAAAAAAGTGTATGAAAGCGGAATGCCCGTGATAACATTCGACCGCAACATTATAGGCAATTCCTACACAGCACGAGTGGGCGTGGATAATGTGGACATGGGACGCTCGGCGGCTCATTATGCCCTTCATCTCGTAGGGGACAAAGCCAAAGCCATCGAGATTTATGGCTTGCGCGGCTCTACGCCTGCCGACGACCGTCATCGAGGGTTTGTGGATGAATTTACGGGGAATGGCGGTAATATTGTGGCAACCGGTGATGGAAACTGGAACAAGGAGGATGCTATCGTAGTAGCCGATTCGCTGCTGCGGCTGCACCCCGACGTCAATGTGATATATGCCCACAACGACCGTATGGCAATCGGTGCCAGCGAGGTGGCTACACGCATGAAACTTCGTGACAAAATAAAGATTATCGGCATCGATGCTGCGCCCACCATCGGCATAAGCGCCGTTGCCGACGGCATAATCGATGCTACTTTTGTCTATCCCACTGAAGGATACAGGCTTATTCAGCTTGCAATCGATATTCTCGAGAACAAGCCATTTGATAGAGAACTGGTGCTGCCCCTTGCCTCGGCAGTAGATAAAACCAATGCTGACATCCTGCTTTTGCAGAATGAAACGCTGAAGGAAGAAGCCGGAAAAATCCGTGTGCTGAAGAGCAAAATCGACCTCTATTGGAGCCAGTATAATGCACAGACCACACTGTTCTATGCAAGTGTAGTGATAATATTGCTTCTGTCGGGCGTTGGATTCCTGCTGTTAAGGGCATTCTGGCAGCACAAGAAGCACAAGGAAGTGCTGTTGCAGCAGAATCATCTGCTTGAGGAGCAGCGCGACCGCCAGAAGGAGCTGAATGAAAAACTTGAGCAAGCCACACAGTCGAAACTCGTGTTTTTCACAAATGTTTCGCACGACTTGCGCACTCCGCTCACACTTATTGCAGAGCCGGTGGCGCAGCTTGCCTCTGCCACCAATCTCACCGCACAGCAACGTGTGCTCATGAAGATTGCCGACAAGAATGTGCACATTCTGCAAAGGCTTATCAACCAGATTCTTGACTTCCGCAAGTATGAAAACGGCAAACTGGAGTTGAACCTCTCGGAAATTGACTTCGGCAAGTCGTTGCAAGGCTGGCTGGAGTCGTTCATCGCAATTGCTCGCCGGCGCGACATATCGCTCACGTTGCTACCACCCGATAATGACAATCAGGTGATAATAGCCGTAGATGCCGAGAAGATGGAACGCATTATCTTCAACCTTTTGTCGAATGCTTTCAAATACACACCCGACAATGGCTCTATCACAGTGAGTTATGAGGTGACCAATGAGAACCTCACGTTGCGGATAACTGATTCTGGCTGTGGAATAGCAAAGGAAGACATGAGCAAGATTTTCGACCGCTTCTATCAAGCCGATAAGGTTCACCCGCAAGGGTCGGGTATCGGACTGGCGCTTGTGAAGGCATTCGTTGAGCTTCATGGAGGCACTATCACCGCCGAGAGCAAACAGGGAAAAGGATCCACATTCACCATTAATTTACCATTGCGAAAGCTTGAAGTTCCACAATCGGTGCCGGAGAAGCGCATTGACGGTACGACTGTTGCCACCGAACTTGGTACAATAGATAGTGAGGTGAAGTTTGATGACGATAAGCCGCTGCTGCTTGTGATTGACGACAATAGCGACATTCAGAACCTGATAGCCGTGCTTCTGGGCAATGAATACAATGTGATTACAGCCTCAAACGGCAGCGAAGGACTGCGCAAAGCCTCAAAATACGTCCCCGACATCATCATTTGCGACGTGATGATGCCAGTGATGGACGGAATGGAGTGCTGCCGGCGCATCAAGGCAGAAGTCTCCACATCGCACATTCCGGTGATTATGCTCACAGCCTGTTCGCTCGATGAGCAGCGAGTGCAATGCTATGAAAGTGGCTCCGACGGCTATATTTCCAAGCCGTTCAACCACGATGTGCTGCGCTCGCGCTGTAAAAGCCTCATGGCCAACCGCAAGCGCATTAAAGAGCTGTGGCAAGGCTCTGCGATAGCTACCACCGTCAAGTCGCAGCCCACCGAGAAACAAAAACTACCACAGCAATCGGGCGACATCGACAACGACTTCTACCGCCGATTTATCGAATTGTTCACCGCAGAAATGGGCAATCCCGAGCTCAACGTCGATGCAATAGCACAGCGCATGGGGCTGGAACGCTCACAATTCTACCGTAAAATCAAGGCACTCACCAACTATTCGCCTGTAGAGCTGATACGTAATCTCCGACTCAAGCAAGCCCGCAAACTACTCACATCCACAGAAAAGACAGTGAGTGAAATCGCCTACGAGTCGGGATTCTCCACACCTGCCTATTTCACCAAGTGCTATCGTGATGCGTATGGAGAAACACCGAGCGAAACACGCTCACACCTGTCGCGATAATATCCAGAACCTGCTGCAATATCTATAAGAAATCGTGTAAAGGCTATCAAAAAGCGTGCATTGCATAAATTTTGATAGCCTGCACAACATTGCTTATATGCCTATAAAATATACACTGCCTAATTTTGCAGCAGAAAAATCAATTTCTAACATAAAATTTAATTAACTAAACCAAAACTAAAAAAGTGACAGCATGAAAAGATTCATTCTTAATGCCATTCTTTTTCTATCAATGGCAATTGCAGCACAAGCACAAAGCATCTCGGTGCAAGGCGTCGTGGTTTCGGCCACCGACGGCGAGCCTCTGATTGGTGCCAGTGTAGTTTCAAGCGCTAAAGGCACATTGGGAGTTTCCACCGACTTCGATGGTAAATTCGCAATCAAAGTGCCTGAGAATTCAAGTATCACAGTGACTTATGTGGGATTTAAGCCACTGACATTGAAAGCCACCCCCGAAATGACCATTAAGCTTGAAGAGGACACCGAACTTCTCGATGAAGTGGTAGTTGTGGGTTATTCAACAGAAAAGAAATCAGACCTCACGGGTTCGGTTTCGGTTGTTAAAATGAAAGACGTTGCCGACACTCCTACCGGAAACGTAATACAATCGCTTCAGGGTCGCGTGGCAGGTATGATGGTATCTACCGATGGAACTCCCGGTGGTCTTAGCACCGGCACATCTATCCGTGGTGCTTCTTCGTTCCGCGGCGATGCCAATGGCCCGCTTTACGTTATCGACGGTGTGATGACCCGTGAGAATCCCGGTACGATTATCAACCCCAACGATGTTGAGTCAATCCAGGTCCTCAAGGATGCCGCTTCGGCTTCTATCTATGGTGCACAGGCAGCCAATGGTGTAATCATCATCACCACCAAGCGCGCAAAGAAGGGTGAGGCTCACGTCACTTTCGACGCTACACTCACCGCCCAGACCTACAACAGCGGTCTCGACCTGCTCGATGCCTACCAGTGGGGCGATGTGTACTGGGCAGCCTATAAATATGCACACAATGGTGCCACACCTTCATCATCAGTTTATGGCACCGGTGCAACTGCACAGCTACAGACCTACAAGAACCTTAACGGAGCAGATGTGCTTCCGCAGACAACCGACTGGGAAGATGAAATACACCGCACAGCACTCATGCAGACTTACAGCATTGGCCTTTCGAAAGGCTCGGAGAGCGGCTCTTCGTCACTCTCGCTCAGCTGGCTCGACCACGATGGTATCGTGAAGGGCTCTGACTTCCAGCGCCTCAACACTCGCTTCAGCAGCGACTATGGCTTCCTCGGAAACCGTCTGCGCGTGGGTGGTAATGTGGCAGTAAACTGGTGGACCGCTCACTACATGCCCGGCGGCGCAGAGGAGAACGCCGTGAAGCAGCACCCCGCTAAGGCTACCTATGATGAAAGTGGTGTGTGGGTTGACCAAATCAACGACGTGCTTGGAGATGCTCCCAATATGCTTCGCCTCATCGAGAATGAAAAAAACAACAAGCACGAGTACTGGCGTGTGTTTGGTAACGCCTACCTTCAGATTGAGCCTATCAAGAGTCTTATCCTCAAGACCAACCTCGGTGTGAACTACTACAACGAGACCAACAAGACTTTTGAGCCGGCATGGCTGCGCGACACCGTGAACAAGCTCACACAGTCAACTGCCAAGAATCAGGACTGGGTGTGGACCAACACCGCTCAGTATGACTGCACTTTCGGCAAGAACTCAATCATGGCCCTCGTGGGTGTTGAGGCTAAGAAGTATCACAATGAAAGCTTCTTCGGTTATGGTACCGGACTTGCAATTGAAGACCCCAATTATCTGTATCTCGGCAATGTGACTGCCAACAAGAATGTGGGTGCCGGT
>CALZFJ010000129.1 GCA_945645715.1 uncultured Prevotellaceae bacterium
GCAGCTTCCCGCAGGGAACATCGCTGATTGAAGTGCTCGACACACTATTTATCAACTTCATTCGCGGCATTGCCTCCGACAAGGGGATAAAGATAATCGACAAAGTGCTCGCCGACCACAACATAAAGCCGTAGCGGCACTTCGGGTTTGTCCGTTTTTTACATCTACCATACTGTGTGAATGGCTTAACTTTGCACTCCGTTTTGCAGCAGCGGCATGAACACCGCGTGACGGAACAGAAAATTGAGAATAAAAATAAATAATTACATAATGGATATGAAAAAATTTCATCTAATGATTGTGCTTGCAGCCTTTGCCATGGCATCGCCACTCGCAAAGGCGCAGACCGCCGACACTCTGCGCCTCAGTGCCGACGACTGCGTGCGAATCGCGCTGAGCACAAATCCCACTATCAAGGTAGCCGACATGGAGGTAACGCGTGTGAGCTACGGAAAGAATCTAACTGTGGCACAACTGCTGCCCCAAGTGTCGTTCTCCGGACAGTATAGCCGCGCCCTTGCGCTGCAGACGATGTACATGGACGCCGGCGACGGCACTGCCCGTGCCATAAAAATGGGTCGCGACAATGCCTACTCGGTAGGTTTCAGCGCACAGGTGCCCCTCATCGCACCGCAACTGTGGAAGAGCCTAAAGCTCAACGACATTGAGATTGCACAGAATGTGGAGTCGGCTCGCGCTTCGCGCCTGCAGATGGTGAACAACGTGCAGAATGCCTACTATGCCCTGCTGCTCGCCCTCGACTCGCACCAGGTGCTCATCAAGAACTATGAAACGGCAAAGTTCAACGCCGACATCTACAAAAAGAAGTTTGAGACCGGAACTGCATCGGAGTACGACGTGCTCCGCTCGAGCGTGCAGGTGAAAAATCTTGAGCCTTCGCTTATCGAAGCCGAAAACACCATTCGCCGCGCACAGCTGCAGCTGCTCCTGCTCATGGGAATCGACATCACCACACCGCTGAAGCCCACGGCTACGCTTGCCGACTACAAGGCTCAGATGTATGACCGCACTTTGTCAATCGACACCAGCCTCGACAACAACACCAGCCTCCGCGCCCTCGACCTCCAGACCGACTATCTGAAGCGTGCCCTTGAGGTGCAGAAGATGTCGTGGTATCCTACCCTGTCGGGGTCTATCAACTATATGTGGCACTCAATGTCGATGGGGTCGCCCCTGAAGAACTTCAAGTGGACCACAGCCTCTACGGCTGCCCTGTCGCTTTCCCTGCCTATTTTCCAAGGCGGAACGCGCTACTACAAGCAGCGCCAAGCCGAGGTGGCTTACAAGGAGATGACGTGGCAGCGCGACAACCTTGTGCGCTCGCTCAATGTGCAGGTAAAGACCCAGATGGACAACATCCAGAAGAATGTGAAGCAGATCTCGACCAACGAAGCCGGTGTGGAGCAAGCCCGCAAAGCCAACCAGATTATGGAAAAGAGCTTCCAGATTGGTGCCGCTTCCTACCTCGACCTTCGCGACTCGGAGGTTGCCCTGCTTGAGTCGGAGCTGAGCTACTATCAATCAATCTACAACTACTTAGTGGCTGAGAGCGAACTTCAATTACTCCTTGGCACTGCCAACGTAGCAGCTGAATAAGAATAATCAAAACAATACGAAATATGAAATCAATCAACAAACTAATGAGCGTGGCTTGTGCTTCGGCACTGCTCATCTCGTGCTCGGGAAAGAAGGAGCAAGCAGCCACTGCCACCGAGGAGCTTCCTCTGGTGACCATCGAGAAAGTGACAGAGGAAGATGTGCCTCAAATCGTGAGCTACACAGCCACTGTGGAGCCTTTCAAGACCAACAACATCTCGGCTTCGTCGGCCAACCGCATCAAGTCGATTCTCGTTGATGTGGGTAGCACTGTTGCTGCCGGACAGACCGTTGCCGTACTCGATGCCGTGTACATCGACCAGCAGGAAATTCGCATCGCCAACATGAAGCGCGAATATGACCGCGCAGTGGAGCTGCTCAACATTGGCGGCGGCACTCAGCAGTCGGTCGATCAGCTCAAGACGGAGTATGACGCAGCCGTGCGCTCGCTCAAGAACATGAAGGAGAATGTGAAGCTTATCAGCCCTATCTCGGGCGTTGTCACTGCACGCAACTACGACCCGGGCGACATGACCGGACAGCTCCCTATCCTCACCGTGGAGCAGCAGAATCCCGTGAAGGTGATGGTGAACATCTCGGAGCAGGACTACACCAAGGTGAAGAAGGGCATGAATGTGAAAGTGACACTCGACGTTTATGGCGACGAGGAATTTGAGGGCACTGTATATCTCGTGCACCCCACCGTGGATTCATCGACCCGCACATTTACCGTAGAGGTGACACTGCCCAACAGCAACAGCCGCATACGCACAGGCATGTTTGCCCGCGTAGAGTTCAACTATGGCACCATGCGCCATGTGGTGGTCCCCGACCGCGCCGTAGTGAAGCAATCGGGCTCGGGCAACAAGTATGTATATGTGTATAAAGACGGCAAAGTGAGCTACAACCAGGTGCAGCTCGGACAGCGCCTCGGCACGCGCTATGAGCTTCTCTCGGGCGTGGAAAACAACTCCGATGTGGTAATCACCGGACAGACCCGCCTTGCCGACGGTGCTCGTGTGGAAATCATGAAAGATGATGCCACACCGGCTGCTGCAACCGACACCACAGCCACAAAGTAAAAAAAGACAAAAGAGTAACTAACACACTTATAACTTAGAATATGAGTCTATATGCAAGTGCAGTAAAACGCCCGGTAATGACGACGCTATGCTTTGTGGCAGTCGCCATCATGGGCTTGTTCTCGTTGCAACAGCTGCCTATCGACCTTTATCCCGATATCGAAACCAACACCATCATGGTGCTGACCACTTATCAGGGAGCAAGTGCGCAGGATATCGAGCAGAACGTGACCCGTCCGCTCGAAAACACGCTCAACTCGGTGCAGCACCTGAAGCACATTTCATCGAAGAGCAAGGAGAACATCTCGGTGATTACGCTGGAGTTTGAGTTTGGATACGACATCGACGTGATGACCAACGATGTGCGCGACAAGCTCGACATGGTGCTGAAAGCACTCCCCGATGATGCCGAAAACCCCATCATCTTCAAGTTTAGCACCGACATGATTCCTATCGTGCTCCTCTCGGTACAAGCCGAAGAGAGTATGCCGGGATTGTACAAGATTCTCGACGACGGAGTAGCCAACCCGCTGGCACGTATCGACGGAGTAGGCTCGGTGTCGATTACCGGTGCGCCCAAGCGTGAGGTGCACATCTACGTTGATCCTATCCGCCTTGAGGCTTTCAACCTCTCAATCGAGACCATTGCATCGATAATCGGAGCTGAGAACCGCAACATTCCGGGTGGTAACTTCGATATCGGTTCCGACACCTACGCGCTGCGTGTGCAAGGCGAGTTTAGCGACGCCCGCCAGATGCTCGACGTGGTGGTAGGCTCGAAAGACGGCAAAAACGTGTATCTTCGCGACGTAGCCCGCATCGACGACTCCCTTGAGGAGCGCACCCAGCAATCGTACAACAACGGACAGAAGGGTGCCATGATTGTGGTGCAGAAGCAGTCGGGAGCCAACTCGGTGGCTATCGCAAATGCCATTCACGAGAAGCTTCCAAGCATTCAGAAAACACTTCCGAGCGACATCAAGCTCGGTGTGATTGTAGATACGTCGGACAACATCAAGAACACAATCAACTCGCTCGTGGAGACCGTGCTCTATGCACTTCTCTTCGTGATGATAGTGGTGCTTGCATTCCTCGGACGCTGGCGTGCCACTTTCATCATCGTCATCACCATTCCTCTCTCGCTTATCGCCTCGTTCATCTATCTGTATGGCACCGGCAACACGCTCAACATCGTGTCGCTCTCGGCACTTTCCATTTCAATCGGTATGGTGGTTGACGATGCCATTGTGGTGCTTGAGAACGTCACAACCCACATTGAGCGCGGAGCCGACCCGAAACAGGCGGCTGTGCACGGCACCAACGAGGTGGCAATCTCAGTAATAGCTTCAACGCTCACTCTTATTGCGGTGTTCTTCCCATTGACGCTTGTGAAAGGTATGTCGGGTGTGCTATTCCGTCAGCTTGGCTGGATGGTGTGCATCATGATGATTATCTCCACCACCTGCGCTCTCTCGCTCACCCCGATGCTCTGTAGCCAGTGGCTGCGCCTCAACCCGAAGCAAGGCAAGCTCTTCAAGCTCCTCTTCAAACCCATTGAGCGTGCTCTCGATGCCCTCGACAATGGCTATGCCTTCCTGCTTGAGCGCGTGGTGCGCCACAAGACGGTGACAATTCTCATCTGCGTGGCAGTGTTCGTCGGCTCAATGTCGCTCACCAAGTTCATCGGCTCGGAGTTCTTCCCAACGGCCGACGACGGCCGCCTCGGCGTGAGCCTTGAGCTGCCCATCGGCACACGCGTGGAGATAGCACAAGAGTCAACCGCCCGCCTCTTCAATGAGTGGATGGAGAAATATCCCGAAATACAGGTGCTCAACTACACCGTGGGTCAGGCAAGCACCGACAACACTTTTGCCTCGATGCAGGACAATGGCTCGCACATCGTGTCGATGAACATTCGACTCGTCAATCCCGGCGACCGCGACCGCGGCATCGTGGAAATTGCCCAGCTTATGCGTGAAGACCTCAAGCACTACCCTGAGTTCAAGAAAGCTCAGGTGAACGTGGGTGGACGCCGTGGCGGCTCCATGAGCGGTCAGTCGAGCATCGACTATGAAATCTATGGCTACGACTTCACCGTCACCGACTCGGTGGCACAGCGTGTGAAGCGCATTCTCGAAAGCATTCCGGGTACTGCCGACATCACCATCTCGCGTGCCGACTACCAGCCGGAGTATCAGGTGGATTTCGACCGCGAGAAACTTGCTATCTATGGTCTCAACCTCTCCACTGCTGCCAACTACCTGCGCAACCGCATCAATGGTAGCACGGCAAGCTACTTCCGCGAGGACGGTGAGGAATATGACATCAAGGTGATGTATGCACCCGAGTTCCGCACCTCGATTGCCGACATCGAGAACATTCTCATCTATAATGCCCAGGGCAAGAGCGTGCGCGTGAAAGACGTGGGCAAGGTGGTGGAGCGTTTCACTCCGCCTACCATCGAGCGCAAGGACCGCGAGCGTATCATCACGGTATCTACCATCGTGCAAGGCCGTGCAATGAGCGAAATCGTTGCCGATGCCCAGCCGCTTCTCGACAAGCTTGACCTTCCGGTGGGTATCAACATCAACCTCTCGGGTTCGTATGAGGACCAGCAGGATTCGTTCCGCGACCTCGGAATACTTGCCATTCTTATCATCATCTTGGTTTACATTGTGATGGCGGCACAGTTTGAGTCGCTCACCTATCCGGGTATTATCATGACATCGCTCCCGTTTGCATTCTCTGGTATCGTGCTTATCCTTTGGGCAACAGGTACACACCTCAACGTCATGTCGATGATTGGCTCGATTATGCTTATCGGTATTGTGGTGAAGAATGGTATCGTGCTTATCGACTACATCACCCTCAACCGTGAGCGCGGCATGAGCATACGCAGTGCCGTGGTGCTCGGAGGTAAGTCGCGTCTGCGCCCTGTGGTGATGACGTCGCTCACCACAATCCTCGGTATGGTGCCTATGGCTGTGGGAAGCGGACAGGGAGCTGAAATGTGGCGACCGCTGGGTATCGCCGTAATCGGCGGTCTCACCTTCTCCACACTGCTCACACTGCTCTTTGTGCCTGCACTCTACTGCATCTTTGCCTATGTGGGTGTGAAGCGCACACGCAAGAGTCTGCGCAAGCAAAACGCATAACAATAACTCCGGGGATTGCACCTGCTCTCTCGCAGGTGCAGCTCCCACCAAATAAACCATAGAAATAATATGAAAGCAATATTTATAGCATTCGACCAAGCCTACTATGAGCGCATCATCGACATGCTCGAGCGCAACAACTGTCGCGGCTTCACAGCTTGGCAGGAGGTGCAGGGTCGTGGCACGGTGAAGGGAGAGCCTCACTATGGCAGCCACGCTTGGCCGTCGCTCGCATCGTCGATAATGACGATTGTTGATGAC
>CALZFJ010000130.1 GCA_945645715.1 uncultured Prevotellaceae bacterium
CGTAGAAGTAGATATTGAAGTCGAAATTCTTGAATCGGAATGAATTGTTGAAGCCCATGATGAAGCCCGGGTCACGAGAACCAAGATACACACGGTCGGCATCATCGATTTTGCCATCGGGTTCGCCGGTGAGAATTGGCAGTCCGTGTTCGTCGGTCTTGAAAGTGCCGTCCTCATTATAGCTGTAGCCATTGATGTCTTTCACCTTCACCTGTCCGGCAATCGCATTTGGCATATAAGGAATCTCTTCACCGGGCTGAACGAGTCCATCGGCTACATAATAGCCTTGCCAGGCACGAACCGCTCCCTTATATTGAGCGTAGGCTGGAGGACTCCAGGTATCGGCACGCTCTTCCCATCGGTCGCGATAGAATGAGAATGTGAAGTCGGAAGTCCATGTGAAGTCGCGGTTGTCGATATTTGTGGTGTTTAGTGTAATTTCAAGACCATGGCTGCGGGTCTTTCCTATATTGTCGGCAATCGATCTCACTTCGTTTATGCGCGGCAATGGACGCCAGTTGAGCAGATTTGATATTTCGCGGCTGAAATAGTCAACGGTCAGGTTCAGGCGATTGTGGAAGAAGCCGAGGTCGATACCGGCATTATACTCAGTGGTAGTCTCCCAAGTGATGTTGGGGTTTCCGAGCTGGGTGAGCTGAAAGCCGATATGTTCAGATCCACCAAAGCCGTGGATGAAGCGGTTGCCCCAACTGTCGCGGTCGCTATAAAGACTGATGGACTGATAGCCGATGTTTGAGTTACCTGTCTGTCCCCAGCTGAGTCGCAACTTACCATTAGAGAACCATGAGCGAAGGTCTTTCATGAAGTTTTCTTCCGAGAAGCGCCAGCCGAGAGCTACCGAGGGGAAATAGCCCCACTGGTGTCCCTTGGCAAAATATGATGAACCGTCGGCACGGAGGGTAGCTGTGAGTAGGTAGCGTCCCATCAGTGTGTAGTTCACACGTCCGAAGAATGATGCCATCTCGTTGTTGCTGCGCGATGAGCCTACCCAAGGCTTGGTGTATTGACCGAAGCTGAGGGCATTATAGAGCAATGCATCGGAGAGGAAATCGCTGTTGCCTGCCGATAATCCCTCCTTGTCGAATTTCTGGAATGAATATCCCACCACTGCATTAAAGTTGTGAATATCGGCAAACTGCTTGTTATAGCTTGCCGTGAACTCAAGCAGGTAGTCGTTCTGGTCATATTGGGCGACGTCGGCTTGTCCGTTTACCTTCTGACCGTAGAGTGTAGTCTTTGGCAGATACACCATACGCTTCTGGTTGTTGCGGTCGATGCCAAGATTGAGTTTCAGTGTGAGGTCGTTGATAGGCTTATATTCCACATACATTGAGCCTAAGAAGCGGTCGCGGCGGCTCTTGTTGGTAATTTCGAGCAATGATACAGGATTGGGCAAGTAAGCTGCCTCGGGATTCAGAGTGTAATTGCCAAACTCGTCGCGCACGGGCTGCAAAGGATTCTGCTGTGAAGCGGAAACAATCACGCCTGCTTCTTCATTGAAAGAGCTTCCGCTTGGAATGCTGTTCTGGTCGATACGCGAGAAGGTGAGGTTTACGCCACCGCTGAAGTGCTCATTGAATTTCTGGCTGATATTGGTGCGGAAAGTGAAACGCTCCAGGTCATTGTTTTTCACAATACCATTTTGCAGGAAGAAGTTGCCCGACACGAGATAGCGTGTATTCTCGCTGCCTCCCTGCACGGTGAGGTTGTGCTGGGTCTGGAAGCCATTGCGGGTCACTTCGCCAAGCCAGTCGGTGGTCTCAGTGGGAGTGTCGATCATCTCTTGAGTATATTTCGGGACGTAGGGAATGGTTTGCATCATTTGGTCTTCGTCTTCACCGCCAAACAGACCCACATAGTTGTCGATGCGCCATTTTTCCTTGCGGTAACGTTCGGCTTCAATCATGAAACCGCGTGCATCGAGCTCTTCATACGATTTGGCAATGGTCTGTACTGAGGCGTTACCCGAATAAGTCACTGTTGCCTTTCCGGCTTTACCCTTTTTTGTGGTGATAAGGATAACACCATGACCGGCGCGTGCTCCATAGATAGCTGTCGATGAAGCGTCTTTCAGCACCTCAATCGACTCGATGTCGTTGGGGTTGATTGAGCCGAGAAAGTTGTCATTTGAGCCGCTGTAATATTTTCCCACCGCGGTTTTGGCGTCTTCCGTGGGTTTCACAGGGAAGCCGTCGATAACGATAAGAGGCGAGTTGTCGCAGTTGGGCGATGCAGCACCACGTATTCTGATAGTGGAAGCCGAACCCGGCTGTGCGGTATTGAGGCTCACTTGCAGACCGGCGGCTTTTCCGGCAAGGGCATTGGTTACCGATGATACTGTGGCAGCTGTAGTCTCGTTCACCTTGATTTGCGAAACCGAGCCGGTGAGGTCGCTTTTCTTCACTGCGCCATAACCTACCACCACAAGTTCATCAAGCACCTCGCTGTTTTCTTTCATTTCAATTGTTACAGCCTTGCCTGAGCCGGCCTTGATTGAAGTGTTTTTGTAGCCTACATAGGAAAACTCAAGAGTGGCATTAGGATTCTGTGTCTTCAGTGAAAACTCACCGTTGAAGTCGGTGACAGTGGCATTATTGGTGCCCTTTTCACGCACGGTGGCACCGATGAGTGGTTCACCGCCGGTTCCGGTTACAGTTCCTTTCACAGTGCTGGGAGAAGTCGATTTCTTCGGCTCGTCCTTTTTCTTTGCCGGTTTTTCGTCAGTCGTTGATTTCCCTTTGTCCTTAGTGGTGATGATTACCTGCTTGTCGCGGATAGTATAGGAAATGCCGGTGCCGGCAAAAACTTTGTCGAGCACCTTCTTGATGTCTTCATTAGTTGCTTTGATTGACACGGGCTTCAGATTCTTCACATGGTCGTCATTGTAGAAAATCTCATAACCCGAAGATTGCTTGATTTGCTCAAGCACGGTTTCCACAGGCTGCTTCGATGCCGATACTGTCACCTTCACCTGTGCTGCCAATGGAAGCGACATAGCCCCCATTAGCAGAGATAGTGCTAATAATTTGGTTTTCATAAAATTAACATAAATGATTTGTTTTTAGTTCTTAATCACGATATTGTCGATATAGACGGACTTGCACAGCACATTGCTGTTGCCGTCCGGAACGATTTCGAGGTGATTGATGCAATGCCATAAGCAGAAAAACAGTCACACACGGTCTTGTACCAGTGGGCACGGTCGGCAGTGGGCAGCAGCATCGTAGGGGAACGGCACATTTTTGGTTGTTTAAATGCCGGGTCGGGATTAGGTTGCGGTTCTGACGTGTTTTTGTCAGAATAGCCCCCAGGCATCATCACTGAGCATGATAATGCTGTAAGAAAAATTTTGTTCATAGTTGTCAGTTAGTTTTTGATGTTGTTATTGATATTGTTTGATTTCTGTTTCCTGTTTCCTGTTTCCTGTGTTTGAGAGAGTTCTATGATTGCACATTCATCGTCGGTCGAGGTGATATAATGCCAGTTGATTCCCGAAGAAATTCTGAGAGACTCAAGCACATAGTCGAGATTCCTGATGCTGATTGTACCTCCTGAGAATGTGTAGCTTAGTATCTTGTCGTTTTTCACCTTGAATTTCACCCCGAAACGGCGTTCAAGGGTTTTGAGAATCTGTTTCAGCGATGTGCTGTCGAGTATTATTTCGGCATTTTTCCAGGCAGTGGCATTTGAGCCTTTAATTCCAACGATCGACACATCGCCGCCTGCGGTGCGAGTGATTTGCTGGTCGGGAATAAGACGCGTTTCACGCCGCTCACCTTTCTTGTCGGTGTAGCTGAATCCCACGCTTCCCTCAACCAGGGTGGTGACACAGTCCTCACCGGGATAGGCATCGACATTGAATTTTGTTCCATACACCTGCACGCTGTTTCCACCGCTCATTGTCACGGTGAAGGGGTGCTCGGGGTCTTTCTTCACATCGAAGAAACCTTCACCTATAAGTTCCACAGGGCGCTTGTCGCCGGTAAACTCATTGGGATAGCGCAGCACTGAGCCGGAGTTGAGCGTGACCATAGTGCCATCGGGCAGCACTACACGGCCTATCATGCCCGTTTCGGTGCGCATTTCGCAATATATAGGTTCGCGCGTATCAAGGTGTGCTGAGAGCCAGATGGTGGCGGCAAGCAATGGAATTGCAAGCACGGCAGCCACACGCTCAAGATTACGCAGCCAGGCGCGACGCTCATAGATGATGCGGGCATTCACTCTTTCGAGAGCGGCTTCAAC
Source organism: uncultured Prevotellaceae bacterium (assembly GCA_945645715.1). GTDB lineage: Bacteria > Bacteroidota > Bacteroidia > Bacteroidales > Muribaculaceae > CALZFJ01. Next base: position 4,267 of record CALZFJ010000130.1, read on the forward strand.
GTCGGTGCTCGTCAATACGTCTAAGGAGCGGACGTCCATAATCAGTTCGAGCACGGCATTAAACTTACGTTGATTATCTATGCTCGATGCACGCCACTCGTCGATGCGCTGCCGGTTGGCTTCAGAGATGAAACCTTTGAAGTAGTCAAGAAGTAGTATCGATGCTTCTTTGTCGGTGAGAGGTGACTTGTTGTTTTCTATCATGTCGGTCTTTTTTATTTATAGGGTGAATTTTTGGTTATTTTCCTAAAGTGAAAAGTAATTATTTTTGAAATAATTGTTTTTTCTTGATTGAACAAATTTTTTTGCAAAAAAAGTCATTTTCACTTTAGGATATTCGTTTTTTTATCACCCTTTAGGTATATAGAGTTTATCAAAAACTATTTATTAAAATCATTTACTAAAATTTAATTCAAAATGAACAAATTTCTATCTTTAATGGCTTGTGCTCTTGTGGGATTTTCTACAAGTGCCGAAGTGACTACTCTTTATGTGGCCGGTTCGTCAGCTACGACCGTCAATGGTGTAACTCTTGGCGACTGGGATATCGTAAACACCCTGGAAGTAACAGCAAAATACGGCAAGTTCACACTTAATTGTGAGAATATGGACCTCATTGCCATTTCCGACAAGAAACTTTCGGAGGTGGACTGGGATGAATGGAAGACCGGCCTTTGGTCTCCTGCTATTCCTATTACTGAAGATAACATTGGCACAGCTGTGCCTCTTTACGGTCCCGCTGATGCTAATTTTCAAGTTCCATGGAAGGGCGACTGGAAAATTGAGATTGCGCAAGACCTTTCAACCGTAACTGTCACCACCACCACTCCCAAGCCTGATGCAACCTATCATCTTGTTGGCGGTTTTTCATGGAGTCCACTGGACAAATACAAGTTTGAAAAGGAAACCGACACCGTTTATTGGCTCGACATCACTGAGGCTCTCCCCGCTACCCACTACGTTAATATCCTGCGAAACTCTTCGTGGAATGAGTGGTGGGCTCCAACTGTTGCTCCTATTGTAGCCGGTGAAACTGCTGTTGAGTGGATGTGGCAGACCAACCATGGCGGAGATGCTGAGGCTGTTCCCGACGGCTCTAATTACACCGGCACTATCCGCCTTGAGACTCCGGCAGAAATCACTACCGGCTGCTCGGTGCAGGTAACTTTCTATCCCACTATCCGCGAGCATAATAGCGGTGTAGCCGATGCTTTGGTTGAGGAACAGAATGTGAAAGCTGAGTATTTCAATCTTCAGGGTGTGAAGATCCTGAATCCACAGAGCGGTCAGCTCTACATTGTGCGCCGTGGTGCCAATGTAAGCAAAGAAATCGCAAAATAATAAATATCTAAATCATCAAAAACAGTATGAACAAATCTATTATTTTATCAGCAATGCTGGCATTATCAATGCCTGCATTAGCTGCCGATGTGCTCTATGTGAATGGTTTTGGCACACAGACCATTAATGGAAAACCTTCTCCCGGCTGGACTGTTACGGCCCCTTTGGCCGTTCAGCCAACTGATGGCAAATTCATTGTAGAGGTGAAGAACTTTAGGGGCATTAGTGTATCTACCGTATTAGATGAGAACGCTACCGATTGGACTCCATGGAATTCAGGAGAGCGTCGCATCGTCGGTTGGGTAAATGGTATTGTAGTAGAACCAGAAGAAACGAAAGTTCAAGAGTCCTCCGATTTTCCGGGTAAATTTGTAGGCTGTACTACGGCTCTTGAAATAAATGGAAATTCGATGGAGGCACCTGATGCAGGAATGGCAGGCGACTACACTTTTGTGTTCGACCAGGACCTTACAAAGTGCCAGATTCTTCCCCACG
>CALZFJ010000131.1 GCA_945645715.1 uncultured Prevotellaceae bacterium
GCCAGCACCGTCACCCAGCCCCTCCTCTGAAACACACTCCCCTTCTCCATCTCAGCCATAAATCTTCTATTACAATATGTTCACAAAATTACTTCATATATCACAAATATACAAGCGTCCCCACCACGAAAATTGCGGCAGGGACGCTATGCTAAGTGTTATCCAAGAGTCTCCGAGACTTTTATCCTTGAAGAAGTCGGAGAGCTTCAACGGCACCGATTAGTTGTTTTCCGGGCGGAGCTTGCGCACTACCTCACCGGTGCGCCACATCTCGCTCTCACGCAGCTGACGAAGCTCCTCATTGAGCTTCTCGCGATAGTCGGGCTGGCTGTTGGTGTCAATCGAGATCTGTGCCTCGTTACCGGTCTTCACGCTCTCATAAAGTTTCTGCATCACAGGCTTGATAGCATCGTGGAACGGGCCCATCCAGTCGAGGGCACCGCGCTGTGCTGTTGTCGAGCAGTTGGCATACATCCAGTCCATTCCCTTGGCTGCGAAGAGCGGCATGAGCGACTGAGTAAGCTCCTCAACGGTCTCATTGAATGCCTCTGAAGGTGTGTGGCCATTCTCGCGAAGCACCTCATACTGTGCAAGCAGCAAGCCTTGGATTGCTCCCATCAGCGAACCGCGCTCGCCTGTAAGGTCGCTATACACCTCGCGCTTGAAAGTGGTCTCAAAGAGATAGCCCGAACCTACACCGATTCCGAGTGCAATACAGCGGTCAAGTGCACGGCCGGTTGCGTCCTGGAATACTGCATAGCTCGAGTTCAAGCCGCGTCCCTGGAGGAACATTGTGCGGAGCGATGTTCCCGAACCCTTAGGAGCAACGAGAATCACATCGATATCTGCCGGCGGAATGATGCCTGTACGCTCCTTGTAGGTGATACCGAAACCGTGTGAAAAGTAAAGTGCCTTGCCTGCTGTCAAGTGCGGCTTGATTTTCGGCCACACTGCAATCTGTGCAGCGTCAGAGAGCAGATATTCCACGATTGTGGCACGCTTCACTGCCTCCTCAATCTCAAACAGTGTTTCACCGGGCACCCAGCCATCAGCTACGGCCTTGTCCCAAGTCTTGCTCTCCTTGCGCTGGCCCACAATCACGTTGAAGCCATTGTCGCGCAAGTTCATGCTCTGACCCGGACCCTGCACTCCATAGCCAATCACTGCGATTGTTTCGTTTTTCAACACTTCTCTTGCTTTCTCAAGAGTAAATTCATCGCGGGTTACTACATTTTCTTCTACCCCGCCAAAATTCATTACTGCCATAATAATCTTTCGTTTTTATGTAGGTTATTAATCATTATTGTCTTAAAATATTCAATTACGCTCATGAGTATTCCTCACGATAGTCACATTCCTCAAAGTGCATTCTCGCCCTGCAGTGTGCCACGCCGTCGGCTTCAATCTCGGCACTCACTTCAAGTGGGTTGCGGTCATCAAAGTGAATGTTCACTGCGGCACCACTATGACATTCCTTCAGGTAGGCAATGTCGAGCCGCTTCATGCAGTAGGCATCATAGTGCTCCAGTCCAAGTCGGTTCATCAATATCTTCACATAGCTCACGCTGTTCACGTGGCGGTTTGAGTCGAGGTCGATGTAACCAAAGGTGTAAGGCTCACAGCGTCCTTCAGTTACTTGCGGCAGACGCGGCACGGCAGCCATCGGGCTACGGCGACCCGACACATTGCGACTGATATAGCTAAGCTTCGATATGTCGCACATCACTCGCTGCTTAGTGTCAATCACCATCCAGATGCTCCTTGCCATACCTATCTCCTCGCCTTTACCATCGGTGATGCTGAAGTTTCGCTCCGAGAAATGGCGGTTATAGCTCTCCACCCACGTGGTTATGGTGTATTCCTCATTCACGTGAGGATATCGTAGCATCTCCACCGACACTCGCGAGAGCACCCATGCCTGTCCGTCTTCCTTGAGCCGGGCATAGCCCACACCCCACGAGTTGGCATGCTCGGTTGCCACTTCTATCAGTCGCGACACAATAAGCGGCATCGGCAGTCGCGACTCCGGGTCGCACTCCCCGGCTGTGAGAAAGTAGGTGTGGCTGTATTCCTTCACCATTCTCTCAAGCGGAGCCTTCGATGCCTCTGAGTATGCCTCAAGAGCCTCATTCCACACCGTTTCCGACAATTCGGCATGTGCCATCTCGTTGCTTTCACTCATTGGTGCTTCCACTCCTCCTCAAGTTCCTCCTTGCGCTGGTTACGCTTCTCCAAGAACTCAGTCACATATTCCTGTGTGCACTTGGTCACCGCCACTCGGCCGCTGCGCACAAACTGGCGTATGTCAAATCGCTTGAGTTCCTCGAATAGTGACTGTGTCTCCTCGTAGTGCCCCGATTTCTCGAGCACCGTGTATTCGGGTGTAATCTCAAGGATTCGGGCATTATGCTTGCGTATTATTGCCTCCATATTAGGCTCCACGAGCAATTTCGGTGTAGGCACCTTATAGAGTGCTATCTCCTGATACACAATCTCGTCGTCGGTATAGTAGAATGCCTTCAACACATCAATTCGCTTCTCTATCTGCTTCACAAGCTTATCGATAGTCGGCTGGTCGCTATAGGCGGTTATGGTGAACTTATGCACACCCTCAATCGACGACGGCGACACCGAAAGCGTCTCTATATTCAGCTTACGTCGAGTGTAGATTATCGAAATCTGGTTCAATATTCCCACACGGTTCTCAGTGAAAACTGCTACTGTATATAATTTCTTATCTTCCATCACTTTCTTTCATCGTTGAGGTTCATATTTTTCTTCGCGGCTGAGCAGGATATTATCCACTCTCGCTCCTGCCGGCACCATTGGGTACACCATGCACAACGGGTCGATATTCACATTGAGCAGGTATGCTCCCTTGTGAGCCACCATGCGCTCTATCGCGCCATCAAGCTGCTCGCGGGTTTCCACATCTTCTGCTGCAATTCCGTATGCCTCGGCAAGTTTCTTGAAGTCGGGGTTTATCATTGGAGTCTGCGAGTAGCGGCTGTGCTGGAAAAGTTCCTGCCACTGGCGCACCATGCCGAGGAAATTGTTGTTTAGCAGGATGATTTTCACATCAAGATTATGCTCCAGTATCACACCAAGCTCTTCCACCGTCATCTGCAAGCCTCCGTCGCCGGTAAAGAAGCACACGGTGCGCTCAGGAGCACCGAATTTAGCTCCGATAGCCGCCGGAAGTCCGAATCCCATCGTTCCTAGTCCACCCGACGTGATGATGCTTCGTGGCTCGGTGAAGCCGAAGTAGCGCGACGAGAACATCTGGTTCTGTCCCACATCGGTCACAAGCACAGCCTTGTCGCCTGTTGCTTTCGATACCTTATAGGCTACTTCGCCCATACCTATCGGTCCCTCGGTCGCAAATATGTCTTTATTTATCACCTTCTCCTGCTCTATGCGGGCATCGGGTTCAAAGCTGGCAAGCCACTCAGTGTGTTTCTTGCTATTGACCTTGGTGAGCAACTTCTGAAGCACCGTCTTGGCATCACCGTGAATGGCTACATCGGTCTTGATTATCTTGTCGAACTCCGATGAGTCGATATCCACATGTATCACCTTTGCCTGCTTCACAAAGGCACTTGTGTCGCCGGTTACTCGGTCGTCGAATCGCATACCCACTGCTATCACCACGTCGGCACGGGTGGTGGCTATGTTGGCTGCAACATTTCCGTGCATTCCGAGCATACCCACATTCAGAGGGTGAGCGGTTGGTATGGTCGATTTTCCGAGCAAGGTGCAAGCCACCGGTATCTCTGCTTTCTCGGCAAGCGCTTTCAGCTCAGGCTCGGCTTGTGCAAGCTCTATTCCGTGTCCGGCAAAAATGAGCGGACGCTCGGCAGCATTTATCAGTGCGGCAGCTGCATCAATGTCGCGCTCCTCCACCTCGGGATAGGGTATATAGCTGCGTATGTAGTTGCACTTCTTGTAGTCGTTCCATTCCACCTTCTCAAGCTGGGCATTTTTCGCAAAGTCGAGCACCACCGGTCCGGGACGTCCCGTTGTGGCTATATAGAATGCTCTCGACACCGCCCACTGTATGTCTTGGGCACTGCGTATCTGGTAGCTCCACTTGGTGAGAGGCTGGGTGATACCTATCACATCGGTCTCCTGGAAGGCATCTGAGCCAAGCGATGCACTTGCCACCTGCCCCGTAATCACCACCATCGGCGTGCTGTCCATCTGGGCATCGCTGAGTCCGGTTATCACGTTGGTCGCCGCCGGTCCCGATGTAACCATCACCACGCCAGGTCGTCCCGACACCCGCGAATAGCCCTCGGCAGCGTGAGTGGCACCCTGCTCGTGGCGCACGAGTATGTGCCTAAGCTCCTTCTGATAGTCGTAGAGCACATCGTACACCGGGATTATTGCGCCTCCTGGGTATCCGAATATAGTATCTACACCTTCGGCTATTAGCGATTTCACCAACGCCTCTGCGCCTGTTATCTGATTGCTCATAAATATATCGGTTATATAGTGTAATTTTTCGTTTCCAATTTTACTCGCGCACGCCTCCCTTGTCGGCCGATGTCACCATCGAGGCATAGGCTTGCAGCGCCTTCGAGATCACACGATTGCGATGCTTGGGTGTGAATGCGTCTTTGCCGCGTGCCTCCTCCTCGGCGCGACGGGCTGCAAGCTCATCATCGCTAAGGTGCACATTGATGGTGCGCTCCGGTATGTTGATTTCTATCACATCGCCGTCGCGTAGCAGCCCAACATTGCCGCCACGTGCAGCCTCAGGTGATATGTGTCCTATCGAAAGTCCCGACGTTCCACCCGAGAAGCGTCCGTCAGTAATCAGGGCGCAAGCCTTGCCGAGGTGTTTCGACTTGATGTAGGACGTAGGATAGAGCATCTCCTGCATTCCCGGTCCGCCCTTAGGTCCTTCATAGGTGATCACCACCACATCTCCGGCTTCTACCTTGTCGCCGAGGATTCCCTCAACGGCATCGTCCTGCGACTCAAACACCTTAGCCTTGCCTGTGAAGTGGAATATGCTTTCATCTACTCCTGCCGTCTTCACCACACAGCCGTCTTTGGCGATGTTTCCGTAGAGCACGGCAAGTCCGCCATCTTTCACGTATGCATGCTCAAAGTCGCGTATGCAGCCATTTGCGCGGTCGGTGTCGAGCGAAGGATAATACGTAGCTTGCGGTCCGAGCTTGGTAGTACGAATGCCACAGGCGGCACTGCTCCACATGTTGCGGGCTTTGTCGTCGAAGTTCTTGCCTTCAATGGCAAATTGGTCAATTGCCTCACCCAGCGTGAGCCCATCTACTCGCTTTAGCGAAGTATCCACAAGTCCGTGCTTGGCAAGTATTCCCATAATCGACATGATACCGCCTGCGCGGTTCACGTCTTGAATGTGATATTTTGAGTTTGGCGACACCTTGCAGAGCACAGGCGTCTTGCGCGACAGGGCATCGATATCTTTCATAGTGAAATCCACTCCGGCTTCATTAGCCACGGCAAGCAAGTGAAGCACCGTGTTGGTGCTGCCGCCCATAGCGATATCCAGAGTCATGGCATTGAGCATGGCTTCGCGTGTAGCAATGCTTCGCGGAAGCACACTGGCATCTTCGTTGTCGTAGTAGGCGTGGCAGTTTTCCACTATCTTCTTGGCAGCGCGGCGGAATAGCTCTTTGCGGTTGGTGTGTGTAGCCACAATGGTGCCGTTGCCGGGCAGTGCAAGCCCTATTGCCTCATTCAGGCAGTTCATAGAATTTGCAGTAAACATTCCCGAGCATGAGCCACATGTCGGGCAGCCAAATTCCTCTATCTTGCTCACTGTGGCATCATCTACCGTGCTGTCGGCTGAGTCAATCATCACATCAATAAGGTCAAGGGCACGGTCGCCCAAGCGACCTGCCTCCATCGGACCGCCCGACACGAATATTGCCGGAATATTCAGTCGCATCGCAGCCATAAGCATTCCGGGGGTGATTTTGTCGCAGTTGCTGATGCACACCATAGCATCGGCACGGTGCGCATTCACCATATATTCCACACTGTCGGCAATCAAGTCGCGCGAAGGGAGCGAATAGAGCATTCCGTCGTGTCCCATCGCAATTCCGTC
>CALZFJ010000132.1 GCA_945645715.1 uncultured Prevotellaceae bacterium
GACTGGAGTTCAGACGTGTGCTCTTCCGATCTGTGGTGGGGTGCGTTAATCACAAGCAAGAGTTTAGAGGTGAAGCGTGTGGAATTGGAATTTGCAAATCTGCCTGTGCAGTTTGATGGCTACACAATAGCCCAATTTTCCGATTTTCATCTTGGCTCCTACGGCAGTGATACTTCTTATCCCGCTATGGTTGTTGATTCAATCAACCAGCTAAAGCCTGATTTGATTGTATTCACTGGCGACTTGGTGAACCGCTGTACCGACGAGGCTGAACCATTTGCATCTACACTAAGCCGATTGAGAGCTGCCGATGGAGTTCTTTCTATCCTTGGTAACCACGACTATGGCGACTATATGGAATGGGATTCACCCGAAGCACGTGAAGTCAACAATGCTCGCCTTTGCGAATTACAGCGCAAAATGGGTTGGACCATGCTAAATAATGCCGACACACTGATTACCCGTGGCGAAAATAGAATCTGCGTAATCGGTGTAGAAAACTGGGGGGAGCCTCCTTTTCCTAAGTATGGCAAACTCTCAAAAGCGCACCATTCGCTCAACGATAGCGACTTCAAGATTCTCCTCTCACATAATCCTCGCCACTGGCGCGGAGAGGTGATACCTAAGTCGAACATCGACCTCATGCTTGCCGGACATACTCATGCAATGCAGATTGAGCTTGACTTCTTCGGTATTCGTCTTTCACCATCGGCTTTGCGCTACGATGAATGGGGCGGAATCTACGAACAGGATTCTCAAAAGCTCTACGTAAATATCGGACTGGGTGAAGTTGCAATTCCCATGCGTGTTGGCGCAACTCCTGAAATTACTCTTATCACCCTTAAACGCAAGAAATAAAGTACAAACTTCAAGAATTTGGAAAAAATCATTGATATATTAGCGGCTGAACTTAATCTCCCCAAAACAAGGGTTGCAAATGTATGTGCCCTCCTCGACGAAGGTGCAACAATCCCGTTTATCAGCCGTTATCGTAAAGAAGCCACTGGTGGACTCGACGAGATTGCCATTCAATCGATCAGCAAGCGCAAGGAGGCTTTAATGGAGCTTGAAAAGCGCAAGGAAACAATCCTTTCTACAATTGAAGATGCTGGGAAACTGACACCCGAACTTAAATCGAAGATTGTAGGCTGCTTCAATGCAACCGAGCTTGAGGATATTTACCTCCCATATAAGCCAAAACGCCGTACACGTGCTGAGATCGCTCGTGGCAAAGGTCTTGAGCCACTTGCACGTATCATCATGGCACAACATGGCGATGACATCACCCGCACTGCCCACCGTTATGTGAACGACAAGGTAGCTGATACCGACGAAGCCATTAATGGCGCACTCGACATCATTGCAGAATGGGTATCAGAAAATGAAGCAGTCCGCAACACTGTGCGTGGCACTTTCCGCCGAACTGCATCAATCACATGCAAAGTGGTGAAAGGTAAAGAGGAAGAGGGCGAGAAATACCAGAATTACTTTGACTGCTCTGAGCCTCTTCGTCGCTGCTCTTCTCACCGCCTTCTTGCAATGCGACGTGGTGAAAAAGAAGGATTCCTTAAAGTGGCTATAAAGACCGACGATGACCAAGCCGAAGCCGGCATTTACCGCATCGTAAAGCGTGGTAATGGAGAGGCATCTTCGCTTGTGGGAAGGGCTGCTGCCGACAGTTATAAGCGCCTTGTTCGCCCTTCAATAGAGACTGAATTTGCAGCATCATCGAAGGAACACGCCGATGATGAGGCAATCGATATGTTTGCACAAAATCTTCGCCAGCTTCTCTTTGCACCGCCGCTTGGTCACAAGCGTGTGCTTGCCGTTGATCCAGGATATCGAACAGGTTGCAAAGTGGTGTGCCTCGATGAGCAAGGCAACCTGCTACACAACGATGTAATCTACCCCACTCCACCACGCAACGACTTTACCGGGGCAGCTAAGAAGGTATCAAATCTCGTTGAAGCATATAAAATTGATGCTATTGCTCTCGGAAACGGTACTGCAAGCCGCGAAACCGAGAAATTCCTCACATCACTTCGTTACAATCGCGACATCAAAGTGTTTGTAGTGAGCGAAAGTGGTGCCTCCATCTATTCTGCATCAAAGATAGCGCGTGATGAATTTCCCGACAAAGACGTCACAGTGCGTGGGGCTGTGTCAATTGGTCGCCGCCTAATCGACCCACTTGCCGAACTCGTGAAAATAGATCCTAAGTCAATCGGTGTAGGGCAATACCAGCACGATGTTGACCAAACAAAGCTCAAGCAAGCTCTTGATTTCACGGTTGAAAGTTGCGTGAATAGCGTAGGTGTAAACATCAATACTGCATCACGCGAACTACTCACCTACGTAGCCGGACTTGGGCCGCAATTGGCAAAAAACATAGTGGAATATCGCGCCCAGAATGGAGATTTCCATTCGCGTCGTGAGATAATGAATGTGCCTCGCATGGGAGCCAAGGCATTCCAGCAGTGTGCTGGCTTTCTCCGCATACCCGAGAGCAGCAATCCTCTCGACAATTCAGCTGTTCACCCAGAGAGGTATCCTCTCGTTGAGCAAATGGCAAAGGATTGCGGTTGCACAGTAGCTCAACTCATCTCAAGCCCCGAATTAAGGACAAAAATTAACATCAACAAATATATCTCAGCCGATGTTGGTCTGCCCACACTCACCGATATTATGAATGAGCTTGAGAAGCCGGGGCGTGACCCTCGCAAAGGTATCGATGCTATGGCATTTGATGAAAATATCACCGACATTACACAACTTCACCCGGGAATGGAGCTGAATGGCATAATCACTAATCTAACCCAGTTTGGTGCATTCGTCGATATAGGTGTGCACGAGAACGGACTTGTGCATATATCCGAGATGTGTGACCACTACATCTCATCACCTACCGAGGTAGTGAAGGTACATCAGCACGTTCGTGTAGCGGTGAAGGATATTGACCTCGAAAGAAAACGTATATCACTAACGATGAAAGGAATAAAGCAATGAACACATTAACACTAAGCGTTGGTAGCAACAGCCGCGACCGAGAGTGGCAAATGAAGCACGGTATTGAGTGGCTTAAACACATCTTTAGCGATGTCAAGGTTTCGTCAATCTACAATTCAGTAGCTGTGAACGGACGAGATGCAGATTATCTGAATGCGGTAATGACTGCCACAACAAAACAGGACCTTGAATCCACAATTGCTCTAATGAAGCAATATGAATCGGTTTGTGGTCGCACGCCTGCAAGCAAACTCCAAGGTGTAATTCCAATCGACATTGATATTGTAATGTGGAACGATGATGTGATACGCCCTGGTGACTTTGCACAGCAATACTTCCAGCGTGGTTGGCAAGAGCTGAAGACAGTGGAGCTTTAAGCTTTTTATGTGTTTTATTTCTCATTTTCTACATTTATGACTGATCTATTTAAACAGCGGATTGATGAGCTTCGCGCTGAACTCAACCGCCACAACTATAACTATTATGTGCTTAACGCTCCAACAATTTCCGACAAGGAGTTTGACGATTTGCTTCGCGAGCTTGAAGACTTGGAGCGTGACTATCCACAATATTTCGACCCGCTCTCTCCAACTCAGCGCGTAGGAAGCGACATCAACAAGGCTTTCACGCAAGTTGTTCATGAGCGTCCGATGATGTCGCTCGCCAACTCCTACTCAATCGAGGAGGTAGAAGATTTCCTGCGACGTGCTAAGAGTGGACTTGGCGGCGATGAATGTCAGATTGTAGGTGAAATGAAGTTTGATGGTACGTCTATCTCTCTCACCTATGAAAATGGGCGCTTGGTGCGTGCTGTAACTCGTGGCGATGGTGTGCGTGGTGATGACGTTACCGCTAATGTAATGACAATAAAGAGTATTCCGCTGCAATTGCAAGGCACAGGATTCCCCGACAAGTTTGAAGTACGCGGTGAAATTCTTATGCCATGGAGCACCTTTGAGGAGCTGAATCGCGAACGCGCATATAACGAGGAGCCGCTCTTTGCAAATCCTCGAAACGCCGCTGCTGGCACTCTTAAACTCCAGAACTCTGCCGAGGTGGCTCGCCGTGGTCTTGATGCCTATATTTATTACCTTCTTGGTGACAATCTCCCTTGTGACAACCATTACGACAATATGATGGCTGTGAAGTCGTGGGGCTTCAAGGTTTCAGACGCTATGACGATTCTCCCGTCTATCGACGCAGTGCGCGAATTTATAGCCAATTGGGACGTAGAACGCAAGAAACTTCCCGTTGCTACAGATGGCTTGGTGTTCAAAATTAATTCCTTGCGTCAGCAACTTAATCTCGGCAGCACCGCAAAGTCGCCACGCTGGGCTATTGCTTATAAATTCCAAGCCGAGCGTGCTTGCACTAAACTGAAATACGTGTCGTTTGAGGTAGGACGCACAGGCGTAATCACTCCGGTTGCCAATCTTGAGCCGGTCTTGCTTTCTGGCACAATTGTGAAGCGTGCTTCACTACACAATGAGGATATTATCCGCTCTCTCGACATTCACGATGGAGATATGCTATATGTGGAAAAAGGGGGTGAAATTATTCCTAAAATTGTAGGCGTAGAGCTTGAGAGCAGACTACCCGATAGCCGACCGATAGAATTTGTTAAGGCATGTCCTGTGTGTGGCTCTCCTCTTCGTCGCGTTGAGGGTGAAGCAGCTTGGGTTTGCACAAACAGTGATGGCTGTGCTCCGCAAATAACAGGCAAAATAGAGCACTTCGTGGGGCGTCGCATGATGAACATTGATGGCATTGGTGAAGAACTTGCTGAGCAGCTATTCAATGCCGGATTAGTTCGCAACGTTGCCGATATCTACGACCTTACAACTGAAAAACTGATGACCCTCGACCGCTTTGGCTTAAAATCGGCACAACGCATTATGACCGGCATCCATGATTCCCTCAGCGTGCCGTTTGAGCGCGTTATATTTGCCCTTTCTATTCCGTTTGTGGGAGAAACAGTGGCAAAAAAACTCGCCTTTGCAGCCCATAACATCGACAACCTTATGGCTATGAACGAGTTCCAGCTTGCCTGCATCGATGAGATTGGTGCAAAAATTGCAGAAAGCGTAACTCAATTCTTTGCTGTAGCTGAAAATCGCAATATTGTAGAGCGGTTACGCGCCGCCGGTGTGCAAATGGCTGTTTCGGAAGAAGAAATAGCAGCCGTCAGCGACCGTCTTGCAGGAAAATCTATTGTGATTAGCGGTGTGTTTGAGCATCACTCTCGCGACGAATATAAGAAGATGATTGAGCAAAACGGTGGCAAGAATGTTGGCTCCATTTCCTCTAAGACCGACTTTGTTCTCGCCGGTGAGAATATGGGTCCGGCTAAGCTCGAAAAAGCCAAGAAGCTTGGAATAAAAATACTTAATGAGGACGAATTTCTGGCTATGCTCCAATAATCTGTAGGCACTGGCAATGCCTATTTACTAAGAAAAACCCCTGCAACAGACTGATGTAGCAGGGGTTAATATTTCAGTAACAGATATTATTATTTCTTATAGGGAATCAATGGTCCATACACCGTAAGACGGTCGGACATGAAATTAGGGCTTACTATCGCAACAGCCTGATTGCTGTTCTTATACAAATCAATAGTGATTTGAGCCGAAATTCCGGTTCCGAGAATGCTGAATGAATAATGGACATCTCCATTCTTCGATGTACTGCTCTTTATGTTACCTATCATACCTTCAACGGTGATTCCGCCAAGTCCGTTAGCTCCCATCATTCCATTCTCGAATGCTATCTGAACCGTGCCCGTATCACCCTGAACGAGTATGAAATTTGTGCTCGAATTAGGAGAATTATACATTCTGCCTGAATTGCCAAGCATCATTCTGTCGGCTGTTACTACAAAGTAACCATCAGCCACGCCCTTTTGAGCATCAATAAATGCAATGGAATCGGCAAGAGCCTTTAGTTTCTTTTCGCGGGCTTTCTTCTCAGCCTTGGTCTCATTCTTGGGAATGCCTGTAACCTGTTCAATCTTTTGGGCAAATGCATCACCACCAGCAACAGCCAGCAACAACACAATCAATAATAATTTAATTGATTTCATATCATTAAG
>CALZFJ010000133.1 GCA_945645715.1 uncultured Prevotellaceae bacterium
CAGCCACCAAAGCTGCTACGCATAAAAAGAAAAAAAATACTTGTCATCACGACAAATATTTTTTTACCTTAAATCTAATACCATGAAAAACTGATGCAAAGGTATAGGCTTCGTTGCATTTGTGCAAATTTATGGAGCAAAAATACTATGCAGTTAAAAATATTTAACGTTTTAACCCTTATAGATGGAAAATTTCGACCACGTTCAGCAACTCATGAGCAGCGGAAAGGTGAATGAAGCCATTGCACTGCTGAAAGCTGCCATTGCCGATAACCCTACCGACGACCGTGCACTCTACATGCTCGGCAATGCCTATTGCCGCCTCTCCGACTGGCGCAATGCCTCAGCCTGCTATCACCAAGCCATTGAGCTTAACCCCGAATCGCCAGCCGTGGAAGCCGATAAAAAAATACAAGAAATATTAAATTTCTATTGTCACGACCTATATAATCCGTGATTATAGCCATAATAGTGAATAACACGCGATTTTAGTTTTCTCATTTCATATTTTTGTTGTAATTTTGCTTATTAATTGCAAGCATTTGCGAAAACTACAGAATGAGAATTAATCAAGTTATATCAAACGAGGAGCTTTTGCAGCTCAAGGACTACGTGACACGGCTCAACAATATCGTGATTACGTGCCACCTCTCGCCCGATGGCGATGCCATAGGTGCATCCTTAGGACTGATGCACGCGCTTGAATCGCTCGGCAAGACGGTGCACGTGGTGACGCCCGATATGCCGCCTCGCTCGCTGGCATTCCTTCCGGGTGCAAAAGACGTGTATATCTACACGAAGCACGAAGACACGGTGAAGAACCTGCTGGAGCGTGCCAACCTTATTTTCTGCCTCGACTTCAACGCGCTGAAACGAATCGACACGCTTGCCCCACTGGTTGCTCATGCCAAGGGCAAGAAGGTGATGATCGACCATCACCTCGACCCGGAGCAATTCTGCGACCTCACCATCTCCTACAGCCGAATGTCATCGACTTGCGAGCTGGTGTTCCGCGCACTCATGGGCATTGGCATGATGAAGCAGATTAACCGGAAGGTGGCTGACTGTCTCTACACCGGTATGATTACCGACACCGGCAACTTTTCCTACAACTCCAACACTCCCGACCTATACCTCATAGTGGCTGAACTTGTGGCACGCGGCATCAACAAGGACCGCATCTACAACCTGGCGATGAACACCAGCTCTGCCGACCGTCTGCGACTGCTGGGCTACGCCCTATCTGAGAAAATGCAGGTGTTCCCCGAAAGCCATGCGGCTCTCATCACTCTCACAAAAGAGGAATTGGACCGCTTCAACTACAAGAAGGGCGACACTGAGAGCCTCGTGAACATGCCTCTGCAGATACCCGAGGTGCAATGGTCGATTTTCCTGCGCGACGATGAAACCTACATCAAGGTTTCGGCTCGCTCTCAAGGCGAATTTGCGGTGAACACCATCTGTGAGCAGCACTTCAATGGCGGAGGGCACAAGAATGCCGCAGGCGGCGAATTTATTGGCTCGATGAGCGATGCCGTGGCTGTGTTCATGTCGCTGCTACCGCAATTTGCCGACACTAACGTGAACAATAACAACAAGACAGAAAACAAATAATCAAAATCCACTAAGAATGATGAAAAATAAAATTGCAGCATATCTTGTAGCCGGCATTGCGGCTGTGCTTGCACTCGGCTCGTGCAGCTCGGGTGTGAGCTACGCCGAACTGCTCCGCGACGAGCGCAAGGCAACCAACAAATTCCTCGCCTACCAGCGTGTGGAGAATGAAATTCCCGCCGACAGCATCTTCGAGACCGGACCGGCAGCGCCCTACTACCGCCTCGATGAAGACGGCAACGTGTATATGCAGGTGGTGCGTGCCGGAAGCCGCGACAACCGCCCTGCCGCACAGCAGAAAATCTACTTCCGCTTCACCTACTACAGCCTCTTTGAGTGGGAACCCGGAATCGACCCCGATGCAGCCGGCATCACCGCAGGCAACGCCGGCGACTCGCAGATTCAGTCCACCTACTTCATCTATGGCAACTACGACCTCGAAGCCAGCTACCAGTGGGGCTACGGCTTGCAGATGCCGCTGCAGTATGTGGGAATTGACTCAGAGGTGAACCTGATTATCAAGTCGCAATATGGCTTCTCAAGCGAAATCTCAAATGTGACGCCATATCACTTCAATGTGCGCTACTTTGAGAGCGCACTCGACTAAACAGTGACCCTTATTATAAAACAACTTTATACTAAACACTATTTACTGAATCTATTATGTCATTAATTAAGTCTATTTCAGGAATTCGAGGAACTATCGGCGGTGCTGCAGGCAACGGCCTCACTCCGCTCGACATTGTGAAATTCACGTCGGCTTACGCCACATTCATTCGCCGCACCACCAAGAAGACGTCGAATGTGATTGTCGTTGGCCGCGACGCCCGTCTGTCGGGTGCTATGGTCAATGATGTGGTTGTGGGCACTCTCACAGGCATGGGCTTTGATGTGGTGAACATCGGTCTGGCCACCACTCCCACCACCGAGATTGCCGTGGTTGGCGAGAACGCCTGCGGTGGCATCATCATCACAGCCTCGCACAACCCCAAGCAGTGGAACGCACTGAAGCTGCTCAATGAAGACGGAGAGTTCCTTAACGACGCCCAGGGCAAAGAAGTGCTTGCTATAGCCGAGCGCGAAGACTTCGACTATGCCGAAGTGGATAACCTTGGAAAGGTGTACGTAAACAACACTTATATGCAGCGCCACATCGACAGCGTGCTCAAGCTGAAGCTCGTAGATGTGGAGGCTATCCGTAATGCCAACTTCACCGTGGCTGTTGATGCCGTCAACTCCATAGGCGGCGTGGTGATTCCCACCCTGCTCAAGAAGCTCGGCGTGAAGAATGTGATTGAGCTATACTGCGAGCCAACCGGAAAATTCGGGCACACTCCCGAACCAATCCCAGAGAACCTCACCGACATTGCTTCGCTCATGGCTCAGGGCAAAGCCGATGTGGGCTTTGTGGTCGATCCCGACGTTGACCGCCTTGCTATCATCATGGAGAACGGAGAATTTTTCGTGGAGGAATACACGCTGGTGTCGATTGCCGACTATGTGCTCTCTCAGACTCCGGGCGCAACAGTATCCAATCTCTCCTCATCGCGTGCACTGCGCGATGTGACCGTTGCCCACGGCTGCCAATATACTGCAGCTGCCGTAGGCGAGGTGAATGTGGTGACCGAAATGAAGCGCACCGGTGCCGTGATTGGCGGCGAAGGCAACGGCGGAGTAATCTATCCTGAGTCGCACTATGGCCGCGACGCTCTTGTGGGCGTTGCTCTTTTCCTCACCCTGCTCGCAAAGAGCGGAAAGAAGGTGAGCGAGCTGAAGAAGACTTATCCGCAATACAGCATCGCAAAGAACAAAATCCAGCTCACCCCCGACATCGACGTTGATGCCATTCTCAAAGCTGTGAAGGAACACTACGCAAGCGAGAAAATCACCGACATCGACGGCGTGAAAATCGACTTTGCCGACTGCTGGGTTCACCTGCGCAAGAGCAACACCGAGCCGATTATCCGCATCTACTCCGAAGCTTCTACAATGGAGAAAGCCGAGAGCCTTGCAGAGGATATGAAGAAGGTAATTGCAAGCCTGTCGAAGTAATATCTTTAAGCTATAGCGAGAGGGTGTGTCGGGAAATGTTGTCTCCGGCTCACCCTCTTGCACTATAATCAGAGTTTATATATTCATAACATTTTAATATCGCAGATAACAATGGAAAATAAGCGCCAATGGACGCCCATAAAGGAATATACCGACATTCTCTTTGAGCAATGCGGTGGCATAGCCAAAATAACAATCAACAGGCCTAAGGTGTATAATGCCTTCCGTCCGCTCACCAATGCCGAAATGCTCGACGCTATGAACATCTGCCGCGACCGACAAGACATTGGAGTTGTGATTCTCACCGGTGCCGGCGACAAGGCGTTCTGCTCGGGTGGCGACCAGAACTACAAGACTCTCGGCGGCTACAAGGACAGCGACGGGACTCCGCGCCTCAACGTACTCGACTTGCAGAAAGCTATCCGCTCCATTCCCAAGCCGGTGATTGCCATGGTGAATGGCTACTCGATTGGCGGCGGAAATGTGCTCAACACCGTGTGCGACCTCTCGATTGCTTCTGAAAACGCCCGATTCGGGCAGACGGGACCCAAAGTGGGCAGTTTCGACGCCGGATTCGGGTCATCATATATGGCTCGATGCGTGGGACAGAAGAAAGTGCGCGAAATATGGTTCCTTTGCCGCCAATATACCGCACAGGAGGCTCTCGAAATGGGTCTCATCAACAAGGTAGTGCCCTTTGACCGCCTCGAAGACGAGACAGTGGAGTGGTGTGAGACCATTCTGCAACGCAGTCCTATGGCTATACGCATGATTAAGCGCGCCCTCAATGCCGAGCTCGACGGCCAGCGCGGACTTATGGAGTTTGCCGGCGATGCCACTCTTATGTATTACCTCATGGAGGAGGCACAGGAGGGCAAGAACGCATTCCTCGAGAAACGCGACCCCGACTTTGCCCAATTCCCAAAATTCCCCGGCTAATATCATTGCTATGAAGGCGGCTTTTGCTAAATACACGCTTGATTTCATCAATCCTGCCGGCACTTCGCGCGGCACTCTGCTGAAGAAGGACACTTATTTCCTGAAAATATGGGACGAGCAGTGCCCCGAACGCTTCGGCATCGGCGAGTGTGCCCTTTTCAAGGGTCTATCGGCCGACGACAACGACTCCTACGAGCCCAAGCTCCGCGAGCTGTGCCGCAACATCGCCCTCGGTGTGGAAACCGACCTTGCCGAATATTCGTCGATTCAATTCGGGCTGGAGACTGCCATTCTCGACTTCTCAAACGGCTGCCGGCGCGTGTGCTTCGACAACGATTTCGCCCGCGGCAACTACCAAATCCCCATCAACGGACTGGTGTGGATGGGCACAAAAGATGAGATGATTGCCCGCATCGACGAAAAAGTGGCTGCCGGATTCCACGTGATAAAGCTGAAAATCGGAGCAATCGACTTCGGTCAGGAGCTTGAAATGATAAGCCACATTCGCAGCCGCTACTCAGGCAGCGACCTCACCATTCGCGTCGATGCAAATGGAGGATTCACGCCAGGGAATGTGATGGAAAGGCTCAACCGCCTTGCCGAATATTCAATTCACTCCATTGAGCAGCCCATCAAGGCAGGGCAATGGGAACAGATGGCAGAAGTGTGCGACAAGTCGCCCATTCCGGTTGCCCTCGACGAGGAGCTTATCGGCATCACCAACCCCATGATGATGATGTCGCTGCTGCGCACCATACGTCCCCACTACATCATTCTAAAACCGTCGCTCATGGGAGGATTTGCCGGTTCGACCGAGTGGCTGAAGATGGCTGCACAGTTTGGCATTGGCGGCTGGATTACATCGGCTCTCGAGTCAAACATAGGGCTGAACGCACTGGCTCAGTGGGTCACCACCCTGCAAGTGCGCATTCCGCAAGGACTCGGCACCGGTGCACTCTATCACAACAACATACCCTCGCCACTCTGCCAGCGTGCCGACTACCTGTGCAGCGACCCCAATCGAGGCTGGCAACTACCTGAATTTAACTGGATTACTGAATAAGAAAACATGAGAATAAGGATTAACGGCAACGTGTGCACCTCGCCCGACGAGGTGCGCATGTGCGCTTCACCGAAAGCTGCCCGTTTCATTGAAGAATATTTCGCCGACGGCTACACCATCGTGGCTCACACCTCCGGCTCTACGGGGACACCCAAAGAAATACATCTTAGGAAAAGCGACATGCGTGCATCGGCACGGCTCACCAACGAGCGTTTCGGCATCACAGCCGAGTCGCTGCTATATCTGTGCCTCTCGCCCGACTATATCGCCGGCAAAATGATGCTGGTGCGTGCCATCGAAGCCGATGCCGAGATTGTGGAGCAGAAGCCCAGCAACGAGCCTATGGCAGGATACGACAGCAACCGCAGGGTGTCGCTCCTCGCAGTGGTCCCGTCGCAGCTTGGCTACCTCATCAA
>CALZFJ010000134.1 GCA_945645715.1 uncultured Prevotellaceae bacterium
ATTTACGCATCATCTCAATGAGGAACGTGGGTGTGCCCGAGCCAAACCAGTAGTTACCAAGGCGTTTGTCAGAGAAAGCATTGATAATGCTAAAAGGATTGAATATATCAGGAGACGGCCAAGTGAAGTGGTAGCCGTCGTAGCGATAGGTCAGCTCCTCAAGCATCTTCTCATAGGTGCAGCCATTCGCTTCAGCCATTGCGTCGATATAGTCGCCAAGTTGCCCTGTGAGTTCTTCCTTTGAGATTCCGCAGATGTCGGCAAACTCCGGCTCCATACTGACATTCTTTATGTTGTTCAGCTCGCTGAAGATGCTCAGTTGCGAGAACTTGGTGATTCCGGTGAGGAACACAAAGCGCAGATACTTGTCGCAACCTTTCAGCGGAGAATAGAAGTTGCGCATCACATTGCGGAGTACTGGCAGATTTTTCTCCTCGTGCACTATGTCGAGAAGCGGAGCGTCATACTCGTCAATAAGCACAACCACCTGCTTGCCAGTTTGCTCATAGGCAGTAATGATGAGTTGAGTCAAGCGGTCGTTATTATCAACGGCAGGGTTAGTGATTCCATAAATCTTCTCGTGCTCTTCGAGACGTTTTCCCAAAAACCGTCCCAACTGGTCTTTGTCCATGTGCTTTCCGAGACTCATATCGAAGTGAAGGACGGGATGTTTCACCCAATCCTTTTCAAGTTGCTCAATGGCAAGCCCCTTAAAAAGCTCGCGACGGCCATCGAAGTAGTAGTGCAAGGTGGAAGCAAGCAGCGACTTACCGAACCGCCGTGGGCGGCTCAGAAACACATACTGACTACCCTTATGCGTCATTTCGTACACCTGCCGTGTCTTATCCACATAAAGGAAATCATTCTTGATGATTTTCTCAAAATCCTGAATCCCAATCGGGCATTCTTTCAACTGCTTCTTCTCCATAGCCGTAGTGATTTATCTTTATTCTACAAAATTACAACAAATGAGTGGAAAAAGCAACAAGCTCGCTTGATTGTTTTTTTCCGAGTGCAGTGCTAATTTATCCAAAATTACAACAAATGAAGGCAAAATCAAAAGAAAAACGGTGTATTTTAACTCTATTCCACGGATTCGTTTGCAAAATTATCCCTAATATTTTTGCTTCCTAAATTTTTTATTCCTATTTTTGCGCCGTAAAAACAAAGGGGTGCCTGCGTGGCTGAGATTATACCCTATGAACCTGAACCGGGTAATGCCGGCGTAGGAATTGTTCATACTGCTCTACTCTTTGCCTTCGTTGGCTTTCCCCGCAACATTTTTATTCATCACCCGCTTTCGCTCTGCGATTGTAAGGATAGATTTTGAGGACTTATGACTTCAACCTACTACTCTTGACTAACCATTGCCGGTTCCGACTCCTCGGGCGGCGCCGGCATACAAGCCGACCTGAAAACGATGTCGGCACTCGGAGTGTATGGCATGACTGCCATCACCGCCATCACCGCACAAAACACCTGCGGCGTCACCGCCATTATGCCCGTCGAGCCACAGGTGGTAAGTGCCCAGATTGACGCCATCGCCACCGACATTCGCCCAGATGCTGTGAAGATAGGAATGCTTTTCTCGCGCCCCATCATCGAGGCAGTTGCAAACAGCATCGCCGAGCACAGCCTGAGGCGCATAGTGCTCGACCCGGTGATGATTTCCACCTCGGGCAGCCGGCTGCTCGAGACAGATGCCATCGACGCAATGGTACGACTGCTCTTCCCTCTCGCCGACGTCATAACCCCCAACCGATATGAGGCTGAATTTCTCGCCGGAACGAAAATCGCCACTCCTGCCGATGTGGCAGCTGCCGCCGATGCCATTCTCAGCCGTGGCGCAAAAGCCGTGCTAATCAAGGGAGGACACTTCGACGACGCTTCGATGACCGACTATCTTTTCGCACAGTCGCACGAGCCAAGGCTGTTCTCTTCACCGAAAATCGTAACACCCAACACTCACGGCACAGGCTGCACCCTCTCCTCGGCAATAGCCTCGCATCTGGCTCTCGGTCACACTCTGCCCGAAGCAGTGACTCTCGCCAAGGAGTATCTAAGCCATGCTCTCGCCGCAGGAGCATCGGTAAAAATCGGCCACGGCCACGGCCCTGTAAATCATCTATTCAATCCGCAACAACTAAAAACCCACATATTATGATTACGGTCAATATAAACAACAAAATGTATAAACTCCCCGAATCGGCTACCGTAGCCGACGCACTCGACTGCGTGGAAGGTTTGCGCAAGCAAGGCATCGCCGTGGCAGTGAACATGGAGGTGCTTCCCGCCTCACAGTGGAACCGCAAGCTCCGCAATGACGACAATATCACCATCATCAAGGCTTTCTACGGCGGCTGAAAATGCGACTGATAGCAATCACCCCCGAAACGCCTTGCAGCACACAAGCCGAGTGTCTTCGCGAAGTGCAATTCCTGACGTCGGTGCTCGATGCAGGATTTCACTTCTTGCACGTGCGTAAACCCGGCTACACTGAGCAACAGATGCGCCGGTATCTCAGCGCAATTCCAGCCATATATCACAACCGGCTGAAGCTGCACTCCCACTTCTCTCTTGTAGAGGAGTTCGCACTGGGCGGAGTTCACCTCAACCATCGCTCTCCCTCCCTGCCCGGCACAATCGATGCCGCAAGGCTCTCCATCAGCTGCTCATGCCATTCGCTCGAGGAGCTACAGGCAGCCTCATGGTGCGACTATGCATTTCTAAGTCCCATTTTCGATAGCATCTCAAAGCGTGGCTACGGCAGTGCCTTCGCTCTCGCCGAATTGCAGCAATTTTTCGACCGCAACCCTCAGTGCCGCAATGCAGTGGCTCTCGGCGGGGTCACTCCTGAGCATCTTCGCGAGCTGAAGGCATGTGGCTTTGCGGGAGCAGCATTCCTCGGCTATCTCTTCAACGCTAAAGATGCTACCGAACTCAACAACCGAATATCAAAAATCAAATCATACTTATAGCAACTATGTTACAATTTATCACCAATGCCTCCTCGCACGACGAAATCATCGCCCAAGTGCGCAAAGTGATTGCCGGTGGCTGCCGCTGGGTGCAACTGCGCATGAAAGACTCCGAGCGCAACGACATTGTGGCTGTCGCCCGCGAGCTGAAGCCCATCTGCGCCGAGCATGAGTGCATTCTCGTCATCGACGACCACGTGGATATAGCACAGGAGCTTGAACTCGATGGCGTTCACCTCGGGAAGACCGATATGCCCCCGATGCAAGCACGAGCAATTCTCGGCGGAAAGCCGATTATTGGTGTAACAGCCAACACTTTCAGCGACATTCTCTCATACTCCGGTATGGATATCGACTACATCGGACTTGGACCGTTCCGCTTCACCTCCACCAAGAAGAATCTCAGCCCGATTCTTGGGCTCGATGGCTATCGCAGCATAATGCAACAGTGCGTGGCTGAAGGTATCTTTATTCCCACGGTGGCTATCGGCGGAATCACCGAAGCTGATATCGACGACGTGATGGCTACCGGCGTGAGCGGCATCGCCCTCTCGGGTGCTATCGTAAATGCTCCCGACCCCACCGCCACCACATCAGCCGTAATCGCACGCCTCAACGACATCGTTGCCCGACGACTACAGAAATAATTCAACAAAATAACTATACATAAAATGGATAAACTGATTATTGGCAACAGGGAGTTCTCCTCCCGCCTCTTTGTGGGAACAGGCAAGTTCCCATCAAATGAGCTAATGCTCAAAGCCATTCTCGCCTCCGAATCCGAAATGATTACGGTGGCTATGAAACGTATCAACATGGACAACGAAGCCGACGACGATATGCTGCGCCACATCAACCGCGACGCCGTGCAGTTCCTCCCCAACACTTCGGGTGTGCGCAACGCCCAGGAGGCTGTTTTCGCCGCAAAGCTCGCCCGCGAATGTTTCGGCACGAATTTCATCAAACTCGAAATTCACCCCAACCCTAAATATCTCCTTCCCGACCCTGTGGAAACCCTCAAAGCCACCGAAGAGCTTGTGAAACTGGGCTTTGTGGTGCTTCCCTACATTCAAGCCGACCCTGTGCTCTGCAAGCGTCTTGAAGACGTAGGCACAGCTGCAGTGATGCCTCTTGGCGCTCCTATCGGCACAAACAAAGGCTTGAAGACCAAAGATTTGCTCGAGATAATCATTGCCGAGAGCAACGTGCCTGTGGTCATCGATGCCGGACTCGGTGCTCCCTCTCACGCCGCCGAAGCCATGGAGATGGGTGCCGATGCAGTGCTCGTCAATACCGCAATCGCTATCGCCAGCGACCCTGTGGCTATGGCTCGCGCCTTCAAGCTCGCCGTTGAGGCTGGACGCATGGCACACCTTGCCGGACTTGGTGCACAGTCGTCGTTTGCCGTAGCAAGCAGCCCTCTTACTTCTTTCCTTGATTAATAAACTTATTAAAATACCGACAATTATTTATGGAAATCAATTATATCAACGTGGAATCGTATCCCGCTTCTGAAAAAATCTACGTTCCGGGAACTCTTTTCCCAATCAAGGTGGGTATGCGCAAAATCTCGCTCACTCCTACAGTGACTTTCGACCACGACAATAACCGAATCGTCACCGAGAATGCCCCTGTATGCGTTTACGACACCAGCGGACCTTTCACCGACCCAGACGTGAAAGTGGATATCAACCGGGGTATTCCTCGCCTACGCGAGCAGTGGATTGCCGACCGTGGCGACGTGGAACAACTCGACAACATCACCTCTGAATATGGTCGCGAACGTCTTGCCGACAAGTCGCTCGACGAAATTCGCTTCCCTCACCTCATGAAGCCATATAAGGCGAAGCCGGGCAAGCGTATAACGCAGATGGCTTACGCTAAAGCAGGTATCGTAACCGCCGAAATGGAATATGTGGCTATCCGCGAGAACATGAACAACCGTGAGCTTGGAATCGACACTCACATCACCCCCGAATTTGTCCGCGACGAGATAGCCGCCGGACGTGCCATAATCCCTGCCAACATCAACCATCCAGAGGCTGAGCCTATGATTATCGGACGTAACTTCCTCGTGAAGCTCAACACCAACATAGGCAACTCTGCCCTATCCTCGTCGATCGAAGAGGAAGTGAACAAGGCTGTGTGGAGCTGCTACTGGGGAGGTGACACTCTTATGGACCTCTCCACCGGCGACAACATTCACGAAACCCGCGAATGGATTATCCGCAACTGCCCTGTGCCTATGGGCACCGTGCCCATCTACCAAGCCCTTGAAAAAGTGCACGGTAATGTGCGCAAGCTCACTTGGGAAATCTACCGCGACACTCTCATCGAGCAGTGCGAGCAGGGTGTCGATTACTTCACCATTCACGCCGGTGTACTCCGCCGCCATGCCGCTCTCGTTGGCAAGCGCCTCACAGGAGTGGTTTCACGCGGTGGCAGCATCATGCTCCAATGGACAGTGCTCCACAATGAGGAAAGCTTCCTCTACACTCACTTCGATGAAATCTGTGAGATTCTAAATAAATACGATGTTGCAGTTTCTCTCGGCGATGGTATGCGCCCCGGCAGTATTCACGATGCCAACGACGAAGCCCAGTTCCTTGAGCTTGATGTTCTCGGAGAGTTGACCAAGATTGCTTGGGAACACGATGTTCAGGTAATCATCGAGGGTCCGGGTCATGTGCCTATGCACAAAATCAAAGCCAACATGGAGCGCCAGCTTGCCGCTTGTCACGAGGCTCCGTTCTACACCTTAGGTCCGCTCACCACCGATATCGCCCCGGCTTACGACCACATAACCTCGGCTATCGGTGCCGCTCAGATTGGCTGGCTGGGCACGGCTATGCTCTGCTATGTGACTCCAAAGGAGCACCTCAGCCTCCCCAACCTCGAAGATGTGCGCAACGGCGTGATAGCCTACAAGATTGCCGCACACGCCGCCGACCTTGCCAAGGGTCACCCGGGTGCACAAGTGCGCGACGATGCCATGAGCAAGGCTCGCTATGAGTTCCGC
>CALZFJ010000135.1 GCA_945645715.1 uncultured Prevotellaceae bacterium
AAGCATTGGATAATTTGTTGTTATCCAATGACTTGCTTTATTGCAAAATTATAAATCTGTTAATGTAAAACTAAAAACATACAAAAAAAATCATGAAACATTATTGGAACTTGCCGGCAGCCGCATCTTTTCTATCTGCAATGATGCTGTTTTCCGCAACATCAAAGGTCTTAGCCACAGACATTGTAACGGTAAACACGAAGAAAGCCAAGAAGGTGCAGCGCGTGGAATACGGCTGGCACTATGAGGAGATAGGCATGATAGGCGACGGAGGTCTGTATGCAGAACTTGTGCGCAACCGCAATTTCGAGGAGGCGAATCTGCCCGAAGGACTCGTCATCAAGGACGGAATGTATGCCGACGTGCCCAACCCCAAGCAACCTATAAAGCAGATTTACCAGATAGACCCGCTCGTGGGATGGCTCACTTTGCCGCTCACCAATTCGCCGATTCGCGTAAAGCGCACCACCGACAACCCTCTGAACGCCAACAACAGCCACTCCATGCGCATTGATGTGCTTGAAGACATAGGCAACGGAAGCGATGCCGCCATCGTAAACACCGGCTACTTCGGAATGGCTTTCAAGCAAGGCGTAGGCTACCGGTTGTCGCTCTACGCGCTTGCCAGGCAGTATGAAGGCGCGCTTGAAGTGTGCCTCGCCGACAAGGACGGCAAGCCCTGCTCGGCACCGGCAACCATAACTCTAAGTAAGGGAGACTCTTGGGAGAAGCACAACGTGACGCTCACCGCCCAGAAGAGCGTAGCCGACGGTATGCTACGCATCGTCCCGACAAAGAAAGGCACACTGCAACTCGACATGGTGTCGATGTTTCCTGGCGACACTTACGATGGCGGCAAGTCGGTATTCCGTGCCGACATAGTGCAGAACCTCAAGGACTACCGCCCCGACTTCCTGCGTTTTCCCGGCGGATGCAACATACACGGAGTGAATGAAGAGACCATGAACCACTGGAAAAAGACAGTGGGCGACATCGCCATGCGCCCAGGACAGTGGGGAAAGTGGGAACCACACTACCGCAGCGACGGACTCGGCATGCACGAGTTCTATGAACTTTGCGAGTATTTAGGATGCAATGCTATGTATGTTATACCCGTGGGCATGGTCTGCACGGAATGGGTGAAGCGCGACAAGGATGGCAACTTCATGCACAAACCCACCGATGTGAATTACTACATTCAGGATGCCTTGGACGCAATCGAGTATGCCATTGGTCCCACAAGCAGCAAGTACGGAGCCATGCGTGCCGAAAACGGGCATCCAGAACCGTTCCCTCTGAAATATGTCGAGATAGGAAACGAAGACTTCGGACCCGTGTATTACGAGAAATACCATCAGATATACAAAGCTCTTAAAGAGCGTTATCCACACCTTATATATATTGCCAACAGCACGCTGAACGACCGCCAGCAGGAAGACATTGATAAGTTTGTGGACAAGAAGGAAATTGAAGTGTTCGATGAACACTACTACCGCAACGTGCAGTGGGCCATCGACAACTTCCACCGCTTCGACCACTACAAGCGGCAGGGCATACGCCTCTATATAGCCGAACTCGGAATCATGGGCAACGGTGTGGGCGGTCCGGTGGGACAATACCCTACTGCCATACTCGCCGAAGGCATATTCAAGATGGCATTGGAACGCAACGCCGACCTGAAACCAATCATGGCAGACCGACCACTGATGCGCAACTGGGAGTGCATAAACCGTGGCGACCTTCAGCCTATGCTTCTCAACTCGTCCACACAAAGCGTGAAGACCTTCAACTACTATATGTGCCAGATGCTGCGCAACAACACTGTGGATGTGGTGTATGATGTGTCAAACACCGAAGGCGAAAAGAATCTTTTCGTGACAGCAGGCAAAGACACACGGACGGGAGAATACATAGTGAAGATAATAAACCTTGGCAACACCCCTGCCACATTCTCACTCAACCTGAACGGCAAGAAGTTCACCGGCAGAGCCGACATCACCACACTCAGCGCAAATCCCGACCAGCGCGCGACTCCCAACAACCCAAATGCCGTCTGCCCCACGGAAAGACGCGAACGGTTTGTGAAATCAACGCCGACAATCACCGTAGCAGAGAAATCGTTCACCATATATAGAATGAAATAACTAACGACAAGATACTGACATGAACAAGAACAAAATCATGGCGCTGGCTTCATTGGCGGCAATGCCGATGTCGGTCGGAGCAACCGAAAAACCCAATGTGATAATAATCATAGCCGACGACCTGGGCTGGGGCGATGTAAGTGCCTATGGAAATCGCACTGTCTCGACTCCCAACATCGACTTTTTGGCGCAAAACGGAGCCTGTTTCACCAACGGTCACGCTTCGTCCGCCACATCGACACCATCGCGCTACGGACTAATGACGGGTATGTATCCGTGGCGTAACGACGATGCCAAGATTCTGCCGGGTGATGCTCCGTTGCTCGTCGACACCGACCAGTTTACTATCGGCAAGATGTTCCAACACGCCGGCTACTCCACCGCCGCCATAGGCAAATGGCACTTGGGTATGGGCGAGGGCAAGATTGACTGGAACCGACAGATAACACCGGCAGGCAACGCCATTGGCTTCGACTACACCTACCTCATCGCCGCCACTGTCGATCGCGTGCCTACGGTGTATGTCGAGAACGGACGCGTGGCAAACCTCGACCCCAACGACCCCATTTCTGTAGATTATGAGCACCCGTTCGAGGGCGAACCCACCGGCGTAAACAACCCCGAACTGGTGAAAATGCACTGGAGTCACGGGCATCAGGACGCAGTGATTAACGGCATTCCTCGCATAGGATTCATGAAAGGCGGCAAGAGTGCCATCTGGAACGAGAAGACAATGGCTGCCGACATACTCGCCAAAGTGAAAGCTTATATCGACACTGTGCCGCAGGGCAAGCCGTTCTTCCTCTATTACGGACTGCACGAGCCGCACGTTCCACGCGTCCCGGCATCGCAGTTCGAGGGCAAGTCGGCAACGGGAGCACGCGGCGATGTAGTGATAGAAGCCGACTGGTGCGTGGGCGAAACAATGAAATATCTGAAAGAGAAAGGTCTGGACGATAACACTATCGTGATATTCACAAGCGACAACGGTCCCGTACTCGACGACGGATATGAGGACGGTGCCAGCGGAACACGCGCCATACACGACCCCAACGGCGGACTCAGAGGAGGTAAATACAGTTTGTTTGAAGCCGGAACACGCGTGCCTTTCTTCATATACTGGAAAGGAAAGATAGCCCACTTCACCACCGACGCACTCGTGACACAGCAGGACCTCCTTGCGTCGTTCGCAAGAATGATAGGCGAGAAGATACCCGACGGACTCGACTCGCAAGACTATCTCGACACATTCCTCGGCAAGAGCGACAAGGGACGCAAGAGTTATGTGGTGGAGGCAAGCGGTCGTCTGGCATACCGCAGCGGTCGTTACGCCCTCATACCGCCATACAGCGGACCAAAGACAAACGCCACGGGCAACGAACTCGGAACTGTTGATCACTACTCGCTCTACGACCTGACTGCCGAACCGACGCAGCAGACCGACATTTCGGCACAAAACCCGAAACTGGTGAAGAAACTTAAAGCCGAGTTCCTCAAGGTCGTAGGGTCGCATTATGTTCCTACACAGAAGCAGGAAGAACTGAAATAAGAGCTACAAGCAAAGGAGACGAACGGGAACTACTGCTTCCGTCACGCCCTAAGGAGGTTGCGGACATACCCCATACCACCTCCCCCTACTCTGGCTTCAAGACATAACAAGCGGACAAGACATATGTGACGGACGCATGAAGTCACAGTGTCTTGTCCGTTTTTTTTATTTATAAACCCAAATCGGTCATTAGATTTCCACTCAGTTTCGCCTTTGTTTCCTTATCCCGAACGCAGACACACTCAAAGAAACTGTATCGGAAAATTGAACGTGGCTATATATAACTCGGATACTTCAATAACAAAAAAAGGATACTAACCCGTCGCTTCTGGAATTTGGGGGATTTCGGGGGGAACCGAAAAAATGGTAAGATTATCCGTAATTTATTTAGTTGATATTTGGAGAAAATTATGTTATTTTGCAATGTGAATAATCAGATACTTAGGATATGCTTAGGAAAATTAGAATTACGCTGGCTGTGCTTTTCTTTGCAGCCGTAACTATGCTGTTTCTCGACTTCACAGGCGCCATTCATGCCTGGATAGGGTGGACGGCAAAGATTCAGTTTCTGCCGGCACTGCTCGCACTGAATGTGGGCGTGGTGGTGGCACTGTCGCTACTCACGCTGCTCTTGGGGCGTGTGTACTGCTCGGTGATATGTCCGCTTGGAGTGATGCAAGATGCGATTTCGTGGCTCAATGGCCGCCGCAGTAGCAAGCATCGCCATCGCTTCACCTATTCGCCCGAGAAACGCTGGCTGCGCTATGGCGTGCTTGCCGCGTTTGTGGCTTGCCTGGTGGGTGGCGTAGGTTCGGTGGCAGCGTTGCTTGCTCCCTACAGCTCCTACGGCCGCATTGCCGCCAATCTCTTTGCTCCCATTTACGGTTGGTGCAACAATCTGCTTGCCTACTTTGCCGAGCGGCTCGACAGCTATGCTTTCTATTCTACCGATGTGTGGATTGCAAGCCTCCCCACGTTGCTGATTGCCATTGTCACTTTTGTCGCCATTGCAGTGCTTGCGTGGCGTGGTGGTCGCACTGAGCCGTCACCCACGCGATAAATACTATATAGCCACAAAGCTCTCTAATTTTGCCCGCGAAACGTGGAGCCGTGAGGCATCGATAGCTATGTATCGTAACTCATTCCGAGAGCTTCAGGTGGATTACATCGACTATATGCTGCTTCACGCTGTGGGCATGGGAGGCGGCATGGAGGAGTTTGAGAATCGCTACATCAAGAATGGTATTCTCGATTTCCTCGTTGAGGAGCGCAAGGCGGGACGCATTCGCAATCTCGGATTCTCCTATCACGGCGATATCCGTGTGTTCGACTATCTGCTGTCGCGCCACGATGAATATAAATGGGACTTCGTTCAGATTCAGCTCAACTATCTCGACTGGAAATATGCAAAGCAGATAAACCCATCGAACACCGATGCCGAGTATCTCTATGGCGAGCTTGAAAAGCGCGGAATTCCTGCCATAATCATGGAGCCTCTGCTTGGCGGACGTCTGTCGAATGTGCCGAGCAGCATCGTTGCCAAGCTAAAGCAGCGCGAGCCCTCGCTGCTCTGTGGTGCATTGGTAGCCGACAAAGTGGTGGGAAAAGGTGCTGCCGCGCTGATGATACTCGGCGGAGTGAAGGCTCTCCATGCCGATGTGGTGAGCACACAGGCTCTGCTTCTGCTGCGCGATAGCGGCATTGAGGTGACTTTTGGGCATGAAGTGCCACACATTATCAATCGCAAGGGCGATGGAATGTGCCCGGTGGAGGCATTATGCTCCAATTGCACTACTGCGGCTGAATGTCGGCCCCTAATAGATGAATTTATCAACAAAATATCACAACAAAAACACTGATTATGGCAACTACACTTCGACTTTATAGCTTCAACTACACCGAAGCACGCACTTATCTTGCAGCTGCGCTCTTTGTGGCAGGAAACATTGTGCTACCACAGATCTTTCACCTCGTCCCGAATGGTGGAATGACGTGGCTACCCATCTACTTCTTCACCCTTGTGGGAGCCTATAAATACGGCTGGAAAGTGGGTCTGCTCACTGCGGTGCTGTCGCCCGTGGTCAATTCGCTGCTGTTTGGCATGCCAGCCCCGGCAGTAGTGCCGGCAATCATGCTGAAGTCGTCGCTGCTGGCAATTGCGGCCGGCTATGCGGCATGGCGATGGCAGAAAGCCACTCTGCTGCTCTTTGCCGCCGTGGTGCTGAGCTATCAGGCAGTAGGTACACTTGGCGAGTGGCTTCTCACCGGCAGCTTGCAGGTGGCACTGCAAGACTTCCG
>CALZFJ010000136.1 GCA_945645715.1 uncultured Prevotellaceae bacterium
TCTTGAAGTCGCGTTCCACCAAATGCGCGAATTCGAAGAAAATATCCTCATTGCGCGAACGCTTTCGGTGTGCGAGGTCATCGGGATTATATATTTCCATCAACTTATATAGTATCGCCCTGAGCACATTCTGCACTATCTGCCGCTTGTGCTTACCATGCTCGGTGCGGACAATGTGCCACAGAAAGGCGTGGAATTGTTGCAAGCAATGCGAATCAGCATCCGACAGCTCTACCACAGGATTCTCTCTCGTTCCAAACATCACCGGGAGGAGCGCGTGAATATCGGGCAACAGCTCATTGGCGAAATTCAGGCTCACACCAAGGAAAATGGCATGGATATCGTCGCTCGGAGTGATTCCGTGTAGCGTAATGTTGGGCATAAGGGCTATGAGGCAGTCGGGTGCAATATCGTAGTGGTTTACGTCGATGTGCACCGTAGCTTTTCCACGCGTACAGAGCGCAAAAAGCGGCATCTCAAGTCGGAACAGGTAATCATGCAGCTTCGGGATATCCAGAGTATCAAAAATGCACAAGTCATTATCAAATGACTCCTTCCCCATACTTTGAAGGTAGTCCACATCTAAGTGCTTGAAAGCATCGGGAGCATTATGGTCGTTGACTTCTTTCATCTTTAAGTATTCCGTTTAGTTCTTCGTGCCACAAGGCATCACAAAATTACCAAAAAATTACGTGTATTTAAAAATTTCCAAGTAAAAAAGGAACTATTTGACCTGAAAAAATGCAATTTTCCCCACTCGGATATTGCGCATATAAAATTAAATGCCTATATTTGCATCATATTTGGATAATACTTTTTCTATACAGATTCTATTCAAAACAAACAGGCCCAACTCGTGAGAGCAGGGCTTGCTTTGTTTTATGCCTCTTGTGCTATTTTCCCGGCATTGTGCCATCAATCAAAAACAGGACAATAAAGGAAACTAAATTTTGCAAAAGCAGCTGTATATGCAAAAAATGGCAAAAAAATCGGCTCGGGTGGTGACAAATTGAGCGATATTTTGTAAATTCGCAAAACGAATAATTCTGCACGAAGATGAATTTGCGACATTGACGTCGTCTTCGCAGAAGAAACTATTGATAACTAACAGCTTTTTATTAGGATATGAAACCACTGACCAACATACTTTTAGTAGCCTATCTCGTGGTCTATTGCTTCTTGCCGTTTTTCGACGTTGCGCTCGACGGCAGCTGGAGCGGACTTAAATATACAGCCGAAACCATTTCAAATGCCGAGAGCCTGCTCAATGAGCTATTTGCCTTGCTGCCTTTTGCTGTGGGATTTGGTGCCATTGCCATCAATTGCATGAAAAACCGCTACTGGGGTCTGGCAGTTGCTCTGTGCATCTGCGCCGGACTGTATTTCTATATCGATGCCCGCGACTTCATTCACATTCAGATGCCGCAATTCTATGCCATCAAATCGCTCGGCTTCGGTTTCAACATTGGCTATTATCTGCTGATAGCGGCTCTCGTGTCGGCACTGCTGTCGGTGTTACCCTTCTCTTTCAATAAATTCCTGGCACGCGAAATCCGCACACTCCGCAGCAAGGGCGATGCCAAGGAGTGACTTCTAAAGCATCAAGTCTTCCACCTATTGCCACTCAAGGCCGCGGCCTTCCACCTATTGCCACTCAAGGCGTGAATTGATGAGATACACATGCCCGGTGGCTCGCGTGAGTGCGGTGTAGAGCCAGCGATAGAAATCGAGGGTGAGCATGGCATCGTCGGGAATAGCTCCCATGTCGATAAACACATTCTTCCATTGTCCGCCCTGTGCCTTGTGGCAAGTGACGGTGTAGCCATATTTCACTTGAAGGGCATTGAAAAATCCATTTTTCTTCAGCGCACGGTAGCGGGCACGCTTGTCGCCCGGCAATTCCTGCTGCACCTGCATGAAAAGCTTCTCATTCTGCTCGCGTGTGAGAGCCGGAGCATCGGTGGTGAGCGCATCGAGCACCACACGGGCATCAAGCTCCACCTCATGGTCGGGGAAATCGAGGGTTACGCGGGCAAAGCGGAAGCCGTAAGCCTCCTCGGTGCCGCTCACGCGCGATACCCGTGCCACATCGCCATTGGCTATGAAATCTATTTCGTCGTAATCCTCACTCCAATAGTAGTTGTTCTTCGCCACAAGCAGCAAGTCGCCGCTCACAAGCTCATCTTCGCGATAAAGCACCTGGTTGCGCACACCCAAATTGAAAAGAGTGGCACGGCGGTTGCTTCGGGTGATGATAATGGTTTCGCCTATTCCGTCGCGGTCGTAACAATCGCTGATGGTTTCGAGCAGGAACTCGCTCGACAGCATCTCGATGTCGCTGAATCCCGTGAGGCTCAGTCGCGGTGCCTGCAAAGCGGCAATCTTGCCCGACCGCAAGGCTGCAATGGCATTGCGCAAACGGGTGGCATTGCACAGCACCCCCGAGTCGCTGCCTTGCCTCACCACATCGGTGAGCGTGAAGCGATACACACCAAGCCCGTAGGCACTGAGCACGCCTGAATCGAGAGCCGGACTCTCGTCGAAACCCACCGGCGGCAGCTGGGCGGTATCACCAAGGAGGATAAGGCGGCAGTTGGTTCCCGAATACACATAGTGCACAAGGTCGTCGAGCAGGCGCCCCGTGCCAAACGCCACAGCATCGGCTGAGGAATTGCCCACCATCGACGCCTCATCTACGATGAAAAAAGTGTCGGTATGCTTGTTGTCGGCTATCCCGAAGTTGCCATATTCGGGCGAATAGCTTTTCTGCCGGTAGATTTTGCGGTGAATGGTGTAGGCAGGGCATTGCGAATAAGCCGAGAACACCTTTGCCGCACGCCCGGTAGGGGCAAGAAGCACCGTCTTGCGATTAATGTGATGTAGGGTGCGCACCAGTGCACCGGTCATCGATGTTTTTCCCGTTCCGGCGTAGCCATTGAGCAGAAACACCGAGTCGCTTGGCGAGGTGAGGCAAAAGCGTGCAAAAGCGGCAATGAGGGTGGTCTGCGCCTCATTTGGGGCGTAGTCGAGAAAACCCATCATCAGTTCTCCGAATTTCATCAAATGGCTATCATCGTGTTGCATCGGTCTAATCAATTTCGAGTGCTTCAAAAGAGCTTTGAGTGGTAAAATTACTACAAAGGTGCGAAGATACAAAATGAAAACCGGAATTTTTCAGATTAGCAAGCAGAATCACTCTTAAATCTACCTATGACCAAAGGAAAACACGTCACGTGGAGGAGATGATAATTTTCACTACCCTCCATGCGCAATATTCTGTCATTAATTGGAAAAATATTGCCAATATTGTTTTTGTAAGTTTATAGATATTGATTTTGACGGAAAAATAGCTATATTTGCACTCGGAAAATTAATAGCTAACTCTAATAGCAATTGAAAAAACGATGTTTACTAATTTTCAACCAAAAAAACGATGAACAAAACCAATCAAACAATCTTAACTATGGGACTGGCACTCATCGCAACTGCTTCGCTGAGTGCTGCCAACGACTGGGAAAACCCTGCTGTGTTTGCCGTGGGCAATGAGCCTACACGTGCCACAGCCTATGTCTATGCCGACCGCGATGCAGCAATCGCTAATGTGCGTGAAAGTTCGCAATGGTTTAAGGACCTTTCGGGCAATTGGAAATTCCGCTGGAGCCCTACTCCCGATGGCGCACCCGCAGGCTTTGAGGCTACTAACTACGACGATAGCTCTTGGGGCACTATGCCGGTGCCGGGGAACTGGGAACTCAATGGCTTCGGCAAGCCTATCTACACCAATGTTATTTATCCTTTCCCCGCAAATCCTCCCTACATTCCCCACGACGACAATCCCACCGGCTGCTACCGCACCTCATTCGAGCTGCCAAAGGCGATGGAAGGCCGCCGCGTGTATCTCCACTTCGAGTCGGGTCTTGCCGGAATGTATGTGTGGATTAACGGCACTAAAGTGGGCTACGGACAGATGTCGAAAAGCCCTACTGAGT
Source organism: uncultured Prevotellaceae bacterium (assembly GCA_945645715.1). Taxonomy (GTDB): domain Bacteria; phylum Bacteroidota; class Bacteroidia; order Bacteroidales; family Muribaculaceae; genus CALZFJ01. Next base: position 3,990 of record CALZFJ010000136.1, read on the forward strand.
GGGACGTGACCAAATATGTGAAGCCGGGCAGCAACCTGCTTGCCGTGAAAGGCTTCCGCTGGACCGATGGCAGCTACCTTGAAGACCAGGACTTCTGGCGCCTCTCGGGATTCGACCGCGGCGTGTATCTTTACAGCACCGCCAACCAGAGCATTCGCGATGCCTATATCGTTGCCGGACTCGACAAGAACTACGACCGTGGCACTTTCAACGCCACTTTCACCCTGCGCAACCACGATGCCAAGGCTGCTACTGCAAAATTGCAGATTGAGCTCCTCGATGCTGCCGGAAAGACGGTATTTACCACCTCTAAGGCGGCCACTCTGCCCGCCAACTCAAGCAATGACGTGAAAATATCGCGCAACGGACTGAAAGTGCTCCACTGGAGTGCCGAGACCCCTAATCTCTACACTGTGGTGGCTACCCTCAAAGACGCTAAGGGCAACACCATCGAGGCTACAAGCTACAAGGTAGGATTCCGCACCTCTGAGATTAAGGACGGCGTGCTGCTTGTGAATGGCAAGTATGTGCTCATCAAGGGCGTAAACCTCCACGAGCACAATCCGATTCTGGGCCATGTACGCTCGTGCGACTACCTCATGAAAGATTTCGAGCAGATGAAGCGTGCCAATGTGAACACCATTCGCACCTGCCACTATCCGCAATCCACCTATTTCTATGAAATGTGCGACAAATATGGCTTCTACGTAATCGACGAGGCTAACATCGAGTCGCACGGTCTTGGCTACGGTCGCGAAAACGTTGCCTTCAATCCCGAATGGGACGCTGCTCACATGGACCGCACTCAGCGACTGGTGGAGCGCGACAAGAATCACCCTTGCGTCATCGTGTGGTCGCTTGGCAACGAAGCAAGCAACGGCGATGTTTACAAAAAGACTTACAAGTGGGTGAAGAACCGCGACAAGAGCCGCCCCGTGCAATATGAGCGTGCCGAACTTGAAGAGAACACCGACATCATCTGCCCGATGTACTGGCCCATCCACAAAACCATAGAATATGCAAAGTCCAACCCGAGCCGTCCGCTCATTCAGTGCGAATACTCGCACGCCATGGGCAACAGCTGCGGTAACCTGAAGGAATATTGGGAATCAATCCGCGAGTACCGCACTTTGCAGGGTGGCTGCATCTGGGACTGGGTGGACCAAGGTATCCTCACCAAGGACGAGAACGGCAAGCCATATTACGCCTATGGCGGCGACTTCGGCGCAGCTCACCTGCAGAACGACGAGAACTTCTGCATCAACGGCCTTGTACTGCCCGACCGCAGTCCTTCTCCGCAAATCCCTGAGGTGAAGAAGGCTTACCAGAATGTGCATTTCCGCGCCATCGACCTTGCAAAAGGCATAATCGAAGTGTATAACGAAAACCTCTTCACCGACCTCTCTCAATACACCTTTGAGTGGCAACTTCTCTCGAATGGAAAGCCTGCTGCCAACGGCGACTTTACCGTGAATGTGGCTCCGCAAGGAAAGAAGCAGGTAACTCTCAATCTGCCCAAAATCAAAGCCGGGGAAGGCACCGAGGTGACTCTGAACGTTGTAGCCAAGGCTCGCAAAGCCACTGAGTTTTATCCCCAAGGCTACGTGCTCGCACATGAGCAGTTTGCAATGGGTGGCACATTCTTTACCGAAAAACCTGCCGCAACCGGAAGCCTTGAAGTGCTGAAATCGGGCGACAAAGAGGTGGTGTGCCGCTCGGGCAATGTGGAGGTGAGAATCGACGACAGGAACTCGCTCTCAATCAAGAAAGACGGAAAGCAGGTGCTTGAAAGCATGAAGCCTAACTTCTGGCGCGGCACCACCGACAACGACTACGGCAACGGCTCAGTTACACGCCAAGGCATCTGGCGATGCGCCGGTGCCAACGCCCAAGTGCGCAAGCTCGAAAGCCTCGTGCTCAACAGCGGCGAGGTGGAGGTGACTCTCACCAAGTGGCTCGGCGATGTGATGTGCGACTGGGTGGAGACCTATCT
>CALZFJ010000137.1 GCA_945645715.1 uncultured Prevotellaceae bacterium
CGCGCTCATTTCTTACTCTTTTTTTCAGTAAATTATTCACAAAAAACTCATTCACCAAAATATTAACCAATAATAATAGCACTCGGAAATGGTTCATATCAGTGACGCAAAGTTAGGCATTAAAACCTTACTGCACAAACTCTAAAATGCCTGTAAATTCGATTTGGGTACTATTCTGCTTAAAATTGCCACTGAACGGCAAAAAAAGGCGACTATTTTACTTGCTGTTTTTGCCGCCTATTTAATCCACCAAATGCTGAAATATCAATATATATGTACTTCTGACAAATGTGTATTAGCTTTTTTAAGCGTTTTGCCTGTTGCCGAGGTCGCTCCATGGCGGGCAAAAGCAGTCACATTCACCACCCTGAATATGCAGCCACTTCAGGCAGTTGCGGAATTTTCCTCAAATACTTTCGAGAAAAAAGCAAAAGGGTTTGGAAATATGCAATTTGTTTCCTATATTTGTGTTTTGAAATCAGTTGAGGCTGCTTTCAGTGGCATTTTGCCAAAAGTTGCAGTCGTGATTTCATTGTGTAACTATTTTGTTTTTACCGGTAACCATTGACCAGCTTTTATTATGAACAAACGAATCAACCCTGAGGAGGTGCTCAGCGACCTGAGATATCTCAATCTGCTTGCCCGCAATTTTCCGAATATTGCAGCTGCGAGCACCGAAATAATCAATCTTGAGGCGATCCTTAATCTCCCCAAGGGCACCGAGCATTTCCTTGCCGACCTGCACGGCGAGTTTAAGGCGTTTCAGCACGTGCTCCGCAACGCCTCGGGTGCAATCAAGCGCAAGGTGAAGGAAATCTTCGGCGAGACTCTCGGTATGCGCGAGCAGAAGGAGCTTTGCACTCTCATCTACTATCCCGAGCTGAAACTCGACCTCGTGAAGCGCGAGACTCCCGCCGATGAGCTTGAAGACTGGTATTTCATTACGCTTAACCGCCTGGTGATGGTGTGCCGCAACGTATCGTCGAAATACACCCGCTCGAAGGTGCGCAAGGCGCTTCCGAGCGACTTCTCCTACATCATTCAGGAGCTTCTGCACGAAAGTTCGATCGACACCAATAAGCAGGCGTACGTGGAAGTGATTGTGCGCACTATCATCGCCACCGACCGTGCCGATGAATTTATCATATCAATCTGTAACCTTATCCAGCAGCTCGCTATCGACACACTGCACATTCTCGGCGACGTGTTCGACCGCGGTCCAAGCCCCGACAAGATTATGGAAATCCTCTGCGACTATCACAACTTTGATGTGCAGTGGGGCAATCACGACATACTGTGGATGGGTGCCGCCGCCGGAAACGACTGCTGCATTGCCAATGTGCTGCGCATAGCCCTGCGCTATGGCAACCAGGCTGTGCTCGAAGATGGCTATGGAATCAATTTGCTGCCTCTTGCCACCTTTGCCCTCGAAACCTATGCCGACGACCCTTGCACTATGTTTATGCCCAAGGTGAACCGCCTCGAGGTTGGGCTGAGCGAAAAGACCATGCACATGATTGCCCAGTGGCACAAGGCTATCAGCGTGATTCAGTTTAAGCTCGAAGCGGCTACAATCAAGCGGCGCACCGACTTCGACATGACCGACCGTCTTCTGCTCCACCACGTCGATTTCGAGCGCAAAGTGTTTGTGCTCGACGGCAAGGAGTATGAGATGACCGACTGCAACTTCCCCACCGTCGATCCTGCCGACCCATATCGCCTCACTCCCGAGGAGCAGGATATTGTCACAAAGCTTCACAACTCGTTCATGAGCAGCGAGAAGCTCCAGAAGCACATCAACTGCCTCTTCCGCAACGGCTGCATCTATGCCGTCACCAATAGCAACTTGCTTTTCCACGCTTCGGTGCCGCTCAATGCCGACGGCTCGCTAAAGGAGGTAACTATCCGCGGCGAGAAATATAAGGGCAAGGAACTGCTTCACAAGGCCGGCAGCATCATTCGCGATGCCTACTTCGGCACGCAAGATGAGGAGGCTCACCAATTTGCTATCGACTATGTGTGGTATCTGTGGTGCGGCAAGGATTCTCCCGCTTTCGACAAGGACAAGATGGCTACATTTGAGCGCTACTTCCTCAAGGATAAAGCCACTCACAAGGAAGTGAAGGGCTACTACTACACTTTGCGCGACAGTGAAGCCGTGTGCGACATGCTGCTCGATGAGTTTGGCGTCACCGGTGAGCACCGGCACATTATCAACGGACATGTGCCCGTGAAGACCATAAAGGGAGAAAGCCCTATCAAAGCCAATGGAAAAATGATGGTAATCGATGGCGGTTTCTCGAAAGCCTACCAGCCCGAAACCGGCATCGCCGGCTACACCTTGGTGTTCCACTCCCGTGGATTCCAGCTTGTGCAGCACGAGCCGTTCACCTCTATCACCAAGGCTGTTGCTGAGGGTCAGGACATTAAATCGACCGTTCAGCTGGTGGAATTAAGCTCAAAGCGAATGATGGTGAAGGATACCGACCTCGGCAAAGAGCTTGAGCATCAGGTGGAAGACCTCCAGAAGCTTCTCTATGCCTTCTCAAGCGGCTACATCAAAGAGCGCGATTCACGCTCAAGCCTCATCAAGCTAAAGAAATAACAAGGATTGACCCAAATCCGGGCGTCAGCTAAAATAACAAGGATTAACCCAAGCCGGGCGTTAGTTACATCATGATGACTACGGCTGGTTTGGGTTAGAACTCTACTGTCACGGCAATGCTCTCCATCTGTCCTTTGATGGGTGGAGTGAGCTTTGCCACACTTATCGTGCCGCCTTTCACAAGCGGAAACTGTGCCTTCACCGCCCTGATGATGCGCCCTGCCACATGCTCAAGCAGCTTCGACGGCTGCTGCATCTCGGCTGCAATCACGTCGTAGAGCAAGGCGTAGTTGAGAGTGTGGTCGAGGTCGTCGCTCGTGAGAGCTTTCTCAAAAGGATAATCCACCGTGAGCGACACCTCAAAGTCGTTGCCCACGCGGCGTTCCTGCTCCATCACACCGTGAAAGGCGTGGAATCGCAGACGGTTAAGTGATATTCGTGTAGTCATTTGGCGGATAGCGTTTATCGTTTATCGGGGGCGTTATTCTTCCACGGCTTCCACCCAAGTGTAGGCACCGATGTCGATTGTGCCGTCGGGGTGTAGGCGCGTCACGCCATAGCGGTCGGCGGCAATCTCAGTGGGGCAGAGGGCAGGATTGCCCTTGCCGATGGCATCGCTCTCGTTTTTGAGCCGGTAGTCGAAGACGTATTCATCGCGAATTACGTAGAATTTCGGGTCGCCCTCCCACACACATGCAATGAAATTGTCATCGTCCTCTCCAGTCGATTGAAGCAGACAGTTGCGCAGTTGCACAGCCGATCCGGTAAGGTCGCCCTCGTTGATGCCCGATGCCAGTCCGTAGAAAATGCAGTTGTCGAAGTTGGCGGTCATCAGCGGAGTTGTTCCGTCGCTATGGTCGGGTAGCAGATAATAAAGCGACAGAATAGGCTCATTGATGAAACTGAAGAGATAGTAGTTGGCGAGAGTGCAGTTCACAAAGCTGTAGCGTCCGCCTGTGAGCGAAGCCACGGCATTGTGTGCATCGCTCAGCTCGCAGCCAAGAGCCTCGATCCACACATGTGAGGCGGTGAGCACTGAGCCTGCCGAGTTGTGCAGCACCGAGTTGTGCAGGAGCAGTTTTCGCTGCTCAGTGCTTGCCGAGTCGGCAACAACGCCTGTCTTTGTGCCGCGCATATACACGTGTCGCATTTCGTTGCCATAGCTTGATGCCGTGAAGCGCACACCGTCCCACTGCCCCGACATTATGTCGAAGCCAATGTCGCCCACCACCTTGTCGATGCGGTCGCCGCGCAGGTCGATGGGCAGTTCAGTGGTGCCGTTGGCAAGCAGCCTGCCATCAACCACCATTGCCGCCTTGTTGTGGAAATAGAGCCGTGTGCCGGCGTCGAGAGTGAGGGTAGCACCTTCAGCCACGCGCAGAGTGTCGAAAATCACGTATGGGCGGTCGGCGGTGAAGTGGGTATCTTCGGCCACAAGAGGAGAGTAGAGCCTTTCCACATTCTGCCCCCAAGCCGTAATCACCACCTGCTTCGTCACGCCATTGGTAACAAATTCGAGCTTATCCTCCAAGAGAATGGGATTGTTGTCGTCGGAAGGGTCGATAAACGCCTCCACAAACACGAAAATGCTGTCGTTGCCGCGAATTTCCACATCGTGAAATTCCTCGCCCGTCACGCCATCTACGTTGAGGTAGAATCGCCCGCGGCTATTGCCGGCAATCTTGATTGAAGAAATGTTGAGCATCTTTTTGTGGCGGTTATACACCACAAACTGCCTCGTGGCAGTGCCCACATCGGTCAGTACAGTGTCAAACGCCAGGGTGTCGGTCGAGAACTCCGGCAAGTCGCTGCTCGAAGTGGTGAAATCGTCCTCGATGCAGCCCGTAAAAGCCAACCCGAGCACCACAAGAAGCATAAATATCGCTGAATTCAATCGTTTCATACAAAAAAACAGTGGATTTCAATGTTAAGCGAATTTCACGACAAGTCCTGTCGCCGTGCAGATTCGCAAAAATCAATCTTCAGGACTCACAAAGTCCACCTTAATATAACGCTCCACCACTCCACTTTATTGCCTACACCGCTCCGCCTTACGTTCATTGCCACTGAAATACTCACATTGAAACTCTTTGTAGCCGCATTGCCGTATAGCAGCCACAAAGTGCCGTTAATGTGCCGTTAGCACTATGGCACTCCACCGCGATAGCTTCACAAAATGCCACCTTTTTGTACCTTATCTCGAAAAAAAAGTGAGATAAGGAACAAAAAGCTCCCACTTTTCCCGAAAAAACACTAAATTTGCAAAAATATAGATTAATACTTTTTTCTACGATGGTTGACAACAAGAGCATTGCGAAAATAATTCTGCCTGAGCCGACAATCAGCCGATTGCCGTGGTATCTCTCTTACCTCACCATGCAGCAGAGCCGCAATGTGGAGTATGTTTCTTCTACTCAGATTGCCAAGGACATCAACGTAGATGCCTCGCAAATCGCTAAGGACCTGTCGTTCCTCAATATCAAGGGAAAGACGCGCATTGGCTATGAGGTAAACGACCTGGTGAATGTGCTGGTAGATTTTCTTGGGTTCAAGAAGCAGCACAATGCCTTCATGATTGGCGTGGGAAGCCTCGGAAAGGCTCTGATTCAGGATTCAGGCTTGATGCAGTTCGGACTTAACATCGTGGCGGGATTTGATGTGAATCCCACCCTTATAGGCACGCGCATTGCCGATGTGCCCATCTACAGCATGGACGAGCTCGACGAGCGCCAGAAGGAGCTGGAAACCGAAATCGGTATCCTTGCCGTCCCTGCCGAGTATGCCCAAGATGCCACCGACACCATGATTGCCTGCGGCATTCAGGCAATCTGGAACTTCACCCCGTCGCGCATCAAGGCAAGCAACGAGATTGTAATTCAGAACACTTCAATTTATGCGCATCTTGCAGTGATGTATAACCGCCTTGAGGAGCGCAAATGACATAAACAGAGCTATATGAAAGTAATTGTATTAAGGCATAACATTAAACCCTTGTCGCGAACCCGACCCAATGAGCCTCGCCCCGAAGTGGTGATGATGACCGACTCGTCGCTGCTCAAGGACGGGAAGCCATTCTTCGTGCCCGATTTTGCCGACCGCTTCATGGCACGCCCCTATATGGTGCTGCGCATAGGCCGCCTTGGCAAGAATATTGCGAAGCGTTTCGCATGGCGCTATATCGATGGCGTCACGCTGGGATTTGCCGTTGAGGCACAGGGATTGCACGAGCAATTTGCCGACGACGGACCGGGAGCTGTGGCAAATGCTTTTGATGGGGCTGCTATCCTCGGCGACTTCATCACTCCCGAGAAAGTGCTCACCGACCCCTTTGTGGTGACTGTTAATGGCGAGTTATACCTACAATGCATAAGAGG
>CALZFJ010000138.1 GCA_945645715.1 uncultured Prevotellaceae bacterium
CCTATCGGAGTGATGCAGAAGGGCGAGCGAATCATCGACCGTGGCGATGTGGTGACGCCTCAGACGTTTGAACTGCTCAAGACCTATGAGCGCCTTGCCGAAGACCGCCTTGTGAAGCGCGAAGACTTCCGCTACACTATTTTCGGACAGATAGCCATCATTACCCTGCTCATTGTGGCATTCTATCTCTTCTTGCGCTACTTCCGCTGCCGCATATTCAACGACAATCGCAAGATGTTGTTCCTCATGTCGTTTCTCACGCTGTTCACCATTGCCTCGTATGGCGTGATAGCTGCGCTCGGGTCGGGACTGTATGTGATGCCGTTTGCCGTGGTGGCAGTCATTTTCACCACTTTCTTCGATTCTCGCACAGCATTCTTTGCCCATATCATTGAGGTGATGCTTTGCTCGCTCGTGGTGCCCTATCCGCTGGAGTTCATCATGTTGCAGTTCTTTGCCGGAGTCACTGCGATAATCACCGTGCAGGAGCTATCGAAGCGATCGCAGCTGGTGCAGTGTGCAATCTACATATTCCTGGTGTATTCGCTGGTGTATGTGGCACTTCATGTGATTTCCGACGGCGACTTCAGCAAGGTGAGCCGGTATGTGATTGGCTGCTTCGGCATCAATGTGGTGCTGTTCTCGTTCTCCTATGTGCTGATTTTCCTCATCGAAAAGATATTTGGATTTACATCGACGGTGACGCTTGTGGAGCTTACCGACATCAACAATCCCATATTGCGTGAGCTTTCGGAGAAATGTCCGGGCACTTTCCAGCACTCGATGCAGGTGAGCAGCCTTGCAGCCGAGGCTGCACACGCCATTGGGGCTAACTCGCAGCTGCTTCGTGCCGGCGCCCTCTACCACGACATAGGCAAAATCGACAATCCGGCATTCTTCACCGAGAACCAGCGTGGTGAGAATCCCCACAAGGCACTCACGCCCGATCTCAGTGCCCGCATAGTGATTGAGCACGTGCAGAATGGCTTGCGCCGTGCAGTGAAGGAGAAGTTGCCGCAAATAATCATGGACTTCATCACGCAGCACCACGGTTGCGGAAAGGCCAAATACTTCTTCAACCAGGCACAGAATGCCAGTCCCGACACTCCAATCGACCCCGAGCCTTACACCTATCCGGGACCGAACCCCAACAGCAAGGAGACGTCGATTCTGATGATGGCTGATGCCACCGAGGCAGCCTCGCGCAGCCTCACCGACCACAGCGATGAGGCTATCAGCAACCTTGTGAGCCGCATTATCGACTCGCAGATTGCCGACGGACTGTTTAAGGACTCGCCCATCAGCTTCCGCGATGTGGAGATAATCAAGCGCACCTTCACCGAGCGTCTGCGCACCATCTACCACACTCGCATTGCCTATCCCGAGCTGAAGAAAAAGGCGGAGTGATTTACACTAAAAAATTCTAATTAATTAAAATAATTGTGCCACGCCAAGGCGGGATGCACGCACCACTCATATCGACGCATAGAACCACATGGACATACTACTTCTCATCATAGGACTGCTGCTTCTTGCAGCATCGCTCATTTTCACCTTGCGACAATGGCTGCCATCGGCAATAACCGCATTTGCTGCGCTTGTGGCTCTGCACTTCAGCACGTTTATCTGCCTGCCAGTCAGCACTTTCGTCTTCTGGGGGACAGCTTCGCTCATTGCACTTGCCATCGTCGGGCTATCGCCAAAAGGCGAGCCGGGAGGCACATCGGTGGGCAATCTTTATCTCTCGGCAGGGGCACTTGCCGGGCTGTTTGTGGGCATAGCGGTAGATGCCAGGGTGATGATACTTTGCGCCATCGCTGGCACATTTTTCGGACTGCTTGCCTTTGCCCGAACTCCTAAAGGATGTTGGATAAAATTTCCATCTTCCAATTTTATTCACTATTTTTGTGCAAAGGGAATGAACATCATTGTCACCGTGGCAATGGCGGGCATTGCCATTGAAGGTTTCATAAAGAATTTAGGAAGATGAAAAGGACAAAAATAGCATTTTTTCTATTAATATTTTTTTACACTTTAGGCTTTGCCCAAAAAGCGGCAAAATTTGAGGTGAAGAAAGTGGATTTTGATAAAATAAAGGAAGAGATTACTAACCCCAACTCAAAGTATTTCTATCCCAAACTGATGAAATCCTACCTCAGCAACGATACCGTGCTTGATTTTGAGGGGTATAGATACCTGTATTATGGCTATACTTTTCAGGAAGATTACAACCCCTTCCGCGAATCGGAGTTCTCGCAAGCCATCGAGTCGCTCTATTACAAGAAAGAATTCACAAGAGCAGAGTGCGACTCAATTGAAAAATTTGCCGAAAAAACGTTAAATGATAATATTTTTGATTTTCGTCAAATGAATTTTTGTATCTTTGCACTGAAAGAAAAGAAAAAGCTCGCACGAGCATCGATTCGTCAGTATAGATTGAATCATCTTATAGCAGCAATTCTTTCATCGGGAAGCGGAACAAAAGAAAGTCCGTGGGTGGTGATTTCACCGAATCACGAATATGATTTGCTCAACTTCCTGGGTTATGTAGCGACTGATTACAAAGAGTTGGACAATAAAATCGACTACATCACCGTTAATAAAGTGAGCAAGAAATCGCCCGAAGGGTTTTATTTCGATGCTTCGCGAATATTCGAGGTGGCAAACCAAAAGTTCCCACCCACAAATGAGGCAAAATAGACAATCAATATAATAGCACTCGAAAATAATAGCACTATTAAAAAGGAGACCATCGCCGCTGTGAAGCCCCGATGGTTTTTTCGTTTTTATATCCCCGCCAATCCCCCTTGATTGTAAAAATCGAGCCCACTGACTCGATAGTGTTAGCTACCAAGTAATGGACCCGATATGAGTTACAAAAATCAAATTGGCTTTAATTGCAAAAAGTCGGCTGAAAAGGCAATTTATCTATACTTAGAGGCTACGTAGCCATTCCTTTCCGCTTGGCGTGCGGAACCATACCAGAAGGGCTATTCACACTACTATCATTGCCAAAAAAATCATCACGAGCAATTCCATAATTCAATAGATTGAGTTAACTTTATAACCGATTGCTGTTGTAGAGGTAAGTCTCATCAAATTCATATTCAATTATAGTTGGGGTGCCTCCAAATAATCGGGCACGTTTTTGTGCCATTCTACTTGCAGTGTCATATTCAGGAGTCAAATAGAAGCCTTGCCCAAAATCCTTATGACGCATTCCAAGTGAAGGATCAATTGTTGTTATGTCTTGGTTAGTGCCGTGGTATAGTTTCATGATAGGGTTCCTCCATTATTCTTGCAAACTAAAATCACGTCATCGACAGCATCTTCGATCGACTGTAAGTGCTCTACGTCGTAGAACTCAATGAGGAAAGCAAGACCGCAAAAACGCTTCATGTAGTCGTAGGCATTTTCGCGCGACATTGAAAAGCGTTTGGCAAAAGCCTTGATACACGCATTGAGGTAGGGTATTTCATATCTTCCCATACGTCGTAACTTTTTAGTGGATAATTATTTTATCGCGAAAATAATAATTATTATCCATTTGTGCAAATGCCGGGATAAAAATGGGCTATTGCGCGGTAGATTGCTGTTTCCGGCGGGTGAGGAGGGCGAAGAGAAGGAGCAGCAGGGCTGAAACGAGCCCGATGGCGGCGAAGTAATACCAGATGTAGTGGGCATTCACGCTTGCTGCTTCCCACGCTTCACGAGTAGGGAAGAGGGCAGGGTCGGGGCAATACTTGGTGAGCAGGATTCCAGAGATTCCGAAGCCGAATATCGACGACAGGAACGAGTCGAGGTGGCTGAAGCCGAGATATAACCCTTCTTCGCCCTTGGGCGCTTGGAGTGAGAAATACTCTAAGTAGCGTGGCGAGATGAAGCACTCAGCAAGTGCCTGGAACACTATGCCCACAATCATCATGAGCGTGATATTCGACATTCCGCTGATTATCTCTGAGCTGAATAGGTTGCCGCACGCCATGAGCAGTGCCGAGAGCGGAATGAGAAACATTCCTATGGTTATCGATGTGATTGCCGAGCGACGTGCCATGAGTCGGGTGACGAAGCTCACGCCAAGCACCACCACCAGCGGATTCACATTAGCTATCCAGCCCGGTCGGGCAGCTTCGCCTGCCATGCGTATCACATACTTAGGCATGGTGGCATAGAGCTGCTGTTGCACAATCCAGAAGCCGGTGACGATGAGAATCAGTGCCAGCAGTCGCTTGTTGGTGAACACTCGCACGAAGCCTTGCCCTATTTCGCGCATGCTCTTCCCTTCGCCGGCGGTGTGGGCAGAGTGGTAGAGCAGCACCACTGCAAGCAGGGCAATGAGCGTCATTGCAGCCGAGAAATAGTTGATGGCGATATATGCCTCCTCACCTATGGCGTGGCGCAGAGGGTCGATTATCGTCTTGCCGGTGAAAGCACCCACATTCACCATCATATAGAATATGGAGTAGCCGCGGGCGCGGTTTTCGCTTGTGGTTTCTTTGGCTACCGAGCCTGAAATTGTGGATTTTATGAAAGAGCCTCCCACCATAATCACTATCATCACCGGCACTATGAGCCAGCGGAGCGACGACTCCTGCAGACCGGAGAAATGTGTCACCTCGCCATAGGAAACCAGCCCTGCACTTTGCAGCAGTGTGGGCAGAGTGGCGAGGCCGAGATATCCGGCAGTGAGAAGCGAAAAAGCTATGATTAGAGATTTGCGGAAGCCGATTTTGTCGGCATAGGCACCGGTGAATATCGGCAGCAGATACAGTCCGCCCGAGAACAGACCCGAGATAATGCTTGCCTCAAAGTCGTTGAAGCCGAGCGTGTTCGACAGATAAAGCGTAATGACGATGAAGATGGCATAGTAAGCCATGCGTTCGAGCATTTCCACCGAGTTACTCACCCAAAAAGCGCGGCTATAACCCCGCAATCCCATTTTTCCCATATATTTTCAGATTATTATAAGGTTAAGCGTCAAATTATTCTGCAAAAGTAATAATTATTTTAAACAATTTAATACTCAGGCTTCTTAAAATAAGGATTTTTATGATGGGTGTGGTGGAAAAATGGGTGATGGGCTACTACCCGATGAGGGTTGGTAGGTGTCTTTAGGTTGAGAGGCGCGAAATTCAAGGACACTTTTGGCACTTTTTGGGTTTGTGATGGTGAACAGATTGAAAAGAGGAAACCGATTTTTTTGGAGTTTCAATTAATTGGTAAAATTACAGGCTTGCTCAATGGAAATTGGGACTTAGGAGACGATAGAGGAAATCATAAAGAATATCTGCACCGTCAGCGGAATCAGCTATTCAATCAAAGGCAAGGAAATAACGCTCTACTGACGCGCATTTCACATCACAGGGCTACTAAAAAACATACACCTAAAACTTAAATACTACGTTATGATTAAAAAATTTCTATTTATCAGCACGCTGTTGCTCTCGGCATCACTTACACACCCGAACAGCGTGATATGTTTCGCGATGAAGTGCACCTCACTGTTGAGGGACACAGGCACATGTCGTTCATCTACGAGCATTTCCTCCGCAGTTTGTAGCCCTCGCGCTGGCAGAGGCAGATGCGGTTTAGACCGGAGACAGATGCGGTCAAGCAGCGTATAACGGGGCTTGATGGCGGGAATCCGCTATCAAGCCTCGCTGCATTCTGCCCTTTATTCGTGAATGGCTCGAACTTGTGCACCATAGCACGCATGGTCACTGTTATTGTATAAATTTACAGTACCAACGTCAAAATTAAAAATTATTACTGTCCGCTCTCAAGTTTAGCGGACAGTAATAATATAAAATACCGGAATTTGCACTCGGTGAAATAAAAAACCTTTGCAAGCGATTGATTTTTCAATAACTTACAAAGGTTCGTGGTACTCGGAGCGGGACTTGAACCCGCACAGCCGCTATGGCCAAAGGATTTTAAGT
>CALZFJ010000139.1 GCA_945645715.1 uncultured Prevotellaceae bacterium
AAAGGAATCCGACTGCAGTCATGTTGATGCGAGAGTCAGAAGCCTCCTTGATGTAGTCGCCGGCAAGGATTCCGAGACCACCTGAATAAATCTTCAGTGCGCTGCAAAGACCATACTCCATGCTGAAGTATGCCACTGAAGGAACGTCCTTGCGCATTGGCACTTTCATGTACTCCTTGAAATTGGCATAGACATCGTTGATGCGCTGCATCATTGCCTTGTCTTTCAAAATTTCCTCATACTGGTTATATCCCAGCTTTTGCAACAACAACACCGGGTTTTCTCCGGTTGCACGCCACAAGTCGGCGTCGAGATCGTGGAAAAGACGTTTTCCTTCGCTGTTCCAAACCCACCAAAGGTTTTTCGACAACTCTTCAAGCATTTTCAGTCCTGCGGGAAGTTCCGACTTCACTGTCAAGTCTCTCCAGGCAGGAGCGTTTGTGTTACTTACCTGTAGTTTCATACACAATAAATATAAAATATGATTATTTTTCTATATTATTTTTTCTCATTAAATAATAATGCGTTTTTTATTATTTTCCGCATTTGTGGAGGTTCTCAAGTGCTTGTTTGTAGGCTTCAAGATACTTGACGGCGAAGTTATCCCACGAAGCAGCTTTTGAAGTAGCCATTGCTGCATTTCTCACTTTGGCAATATCGATTGCAGAATCGGAGAACAGCGCATACACATTGTATGCAATCTGATCTACGAGTTCACTGTAGTTTGAGTCGGTGCGATGGAGCACCTTCACGCCACACACCTCAAAGGCATTGTCGAAGTCGGCAAGCACCCACTGCCCGAATCCTGCAAGGTCGGTAGTGATTGTAGGAACACCGAATGCTACACTCTCAAGCGGAGTATATCCCCATGGCTCGTAGTACGATGCAAAAACCGTGCAATCAAGACCTGGAATCAACTCATAATAGCTCATATTGAATATACCATCATCACCGTTGAGATACGACGGTACGTAGATGACATATACATTCTCATTGTGTGCATTGTGCATTCCAAGATAGTTCATCTTGCCATAAACGTTGTCCTGAGAGTAGTTGTGCAAGGTGTGCGTGATAATTGCATTCTCCATTCCGGCGTGACGTTTCTTCTTCATCTCAGTCTGGAGGTCCTTGCGAGCCTCATCCACCCAACCCGGTACCATCACAAAGCAAACAATTTTGCGCTTGCGGTTGTTCCACTTGGTGCGGAGAATGTTGGCTGCATCAAGAAATGCATCAAGTCCCTTGTTTCGGAACTCGTGGCGTCCTGACGTTGCTATGAGGATTGTATCTTCACCAAATTTCTCTCCTATAAGCGAACTGGCCACTGTGAGCATACGCTCACGAGCCTCCTGTCGCTTTGCATCATAATCCTTCTTTGCGGGAACGAAATTCTGCTCAAATCCATTTGGTGTTACAATCGGACGGCGGCATAGGAGCTGTTCACACTCGCGTGCAGTCACCTCGCTCACTGTGGTAAAGCTGTCGGCATTCCATGCAGCGGCTTTTTCAAGCGAGTGCTTCGACTGCATATTGAGTTCGGCTGCCATCTGGTCGCCGTTATAGCCTTGCATGTAGTCATAAAGTGGCTTGCCGTTGCCGCAGATGCTACGTCCTATGCTTGTAGCATGCGTAGTGAACACGGTAGCTACCTCGGGCAGATGGGCTTTCACATAGAGAAGCCCCATTCCTGTGGTCCACTCGTCGAAGTGGGCAATCACATTCTTGCCACTGAGTCCTTCGTGGCGATAGATGCTCTCAATTACGAGTGCCGATGCGTAGGCAAACATACAGCTTTCATCGTAGTCGCCATAAGCATGCAGTGAATCCACACTGAAGCGGTTCCACATTTCTGCATAGAGTATATCTTTATATGTAAAGAGTGATTTGAAATCCACAAGTATCACAATTGGCTTGCCGGGTATATCCCAGCGTCCAACTCTCACTTTCATTCCATCGGGGAACACTGCGTTCTTCTGCCAGTCTTTGAGCAAGCTTTTGCTTTCTTTGAAATATGGCGAAGGATTCTCCGCGCTCCACAAATCAGGACCTATAAAAACAATCTTATCCTTATAAAGTTTCTGTAGGGTCTTTGCTTTGGTTGACAAAACTGCATAAATTCCGCCCACCTTATTACATACCTCCCAACTCGTTTCAAACAATAAATCGAGTTTCGATTCGCTATTTACCATATTATAAGCGTCAAATAAATGTAGATTTTCGGAGTGCAAAGATACGAATAAATTCCCATATTAGCAAACATTTACAAAAAATGGAGCATTTTTCAGAGGATATTTTCTCGTTTTTGGGGTTTATAATCAATGGTTTTTGTGGTCAAGAAGACAAGCATCGGCACTTTCGAGCTTTCTTATAATTTTATATTTAATACAAAATTGTAAGCCATTTCCGTTCAATTTTCGCATCGTATGTGAGTTTTCTTACAGCCAAAGCGTGATTAATCACGGATAATGTGTAAATTTGCAATTGATTTTATTTGAAACTTATTTATAAGCATATTTTTTTCTTTACAATGACTGAACAATACAACAAAGCCACACTCTGTGTGCAAGCAGGCTGGAAGCCTACAAATGGCGAGCCTCGCGTGCTTCCCATCTATCAGAGCACTACTTTCAAATATGATACAAGCGAGCAGATGGCACGTCTTTTCGACTTGAAGGATTCAGGTTATTTCTATACTCGCCTCCAAAACCCTACTAACGATGCCGTAGCATCGAAAATAGCGCAACTTGAAGGTGGTGTTGCCGCCATGCTCACTTCTTCAGGTCAGGCAGCCAATTTCTATGCTATTTTCAATATATGCGAAGCCGGCGACCACTTCGTGTGTGCTTCTCAGATATATGGCGGCACGTTCAACCTCTTCGGCGTGACAATGAAGAAGCTGGGTATTGACGTTACTTTCATCGATGCCGATGCCGATGAGGCTACTATTTCTGCCGCTTTCAAGCCTAACACCAAAGCCCTGTTTGGCGAAACAATCGCAAATCCCGGAATGAATGTGCTCGACATCGAGAAGTTTGCACACATAGCACACAGCCATGGTGTGCCTCTCATCGTCGATAACACATTTGCTACTCCTATTAATTGCCGCCCGTTTGAATGGGGCGCCGATATAGTCACCCACTCCACCACTAAATATATGGACGGTCACGCTCTCACAGTGGGTGGTGTTATCGTTGATAGTGGCAACTTCGACTGGGAAGCTAATGCAGATAAATTCCCGGGACTCACCCGTCCCGACGAATCATACCACGGTCTCACCTACACCAAATCGTTCGGAAAAATGGCTTACATTCAGAAGGCTACAGCACAGCTTATGCGCGATTTTGGGGCAATCCAGTCACCACAGAATGCTTTCCTCCTCAATGTGGGTCTCGAAACACTACATCTGCGTGTAGAGCGTCACTGCAGTAATGCACTCAAGGTGGCACAATACCTTCAGAATAATCCTAAAGTGGCTTGGGTGAAATACAGCGGACTTCCAGGTGACCGCTACCACGACCTCGCAACGAAATATATGCCAAACGGCACTTGTGGCGTTATGGCTTTTGGATTGAAAGGTACCCGCGAGGACGCTATCGCCTTTATGGACCGCCTGAAAATGATTTGCATCGTAACTCACGTTGCCGATGCACGCACTTGTGTGCTCCACCCGGCAAGCCACACCCATCGTCAGCTCTCTGATGAGCAGCTTATCGAGGCAGGCGTTGCTCCCGATCTTATAAGACTTTCGGTTGGCATCGAAGATGTCGATGACATCATCGCCGACATCAGCCAGGCTCTTGGAGAATAAACTTTTTTATATTTTTGCTATCTCATTTAATTTCTCTTTGTGATGACAAACCATAGATTGAATCATTTTTTATCACTTGTGTTGTGCCTTTGTGCAGCTAATGCTTTTGCGCAACTCAATTTACCCATTCAGACGATGAACGGGACGCAATACTACTATTATAAAGTGAAATCAAAGGAAACCATCTATGGCATAGCCCACAAGCTACACTTGTCGCAAGATGAGATTGTGAAATATAATCCAACTGCAGCCACCGGTGTAAAGGACAAGCAATTGCTTTTCTTCCCGGTTGCCGACTTCAACAAGCAGCCTGCTGCAGAGCCTCAACAAAACCCGACTTTGCCTAAATCGAGTGATTTCACCCATACAGTTCAACCTGGTGAAACCCTCTTTGGGCTTTCTAAAACTTATGGAATCAGCATTGATGATATCATTGCTCAAAACCCCGTGTTAAATGGCGGAAAGCTAAAGTCGGGCATGGTTCTACACATATCTCAGCCTACGAGTGGCTCAATTTTTGTGAAAATCGAGCCGGGTAACACCCTTTTCAGCACCGCAAAACGTTACAATACTACTGTGGAACAGATTATGAGCGAGAACCCGGGAATCTCACCCTCAAATTTCAAGGCAGGTGAGGTAATCCGTGTAACACCCGATAGTGCCAAGCCCATCGAGAAAGAACAGGAAATCACCAAATACTATCCCTACGAGGTGAAAAAAGGCGATTCTTTTGAGAATATAGCATCAAGCAACAATGTGGCTGTATTCGATTTGAAATCAGCAAATCCCAATGTTGAAAAGCTGAAAAAAGGCGAGATAATCTACATTCCCCAACAACAGACCCACACTGTGCTTGTCTCTCCTTACGTCAATGCCGACAGCTCAAATATGAAGATGGAGCAGATTTATCGCGATGTACATTTTGGCAAGGAAGAAAACACAATCAATGTGGCTCTTATGCTGCCATTTATGCTGCAACAGGATTCCATCAAGAAGCAACCTCGCCTTTACACCGAGTTCTATAAAGGTTTCCTTATTGCCGTAGATGAACTACGCAACCGCACCCGCAAGCATATCAACATATTTGCCTACGATACAGAAGGTTCACTCGCTACAGTAAGGAATTTGCTCAGTTGCGATGAAATGAAGCGTATGGACATGATTTTTGCCCCCGACAACAGTGAACAGGTGTCGCTCATAGCTGAATTTGGTAAAGATAATGATGTGAATATTGTCAATACATTCTCCACAAAGAATGAGGAGTATATCGACAATCCACACGTTTTCCACCTCAATGTGCCCAATGCTTATATGAATCTCAAAGTTATCGACTGGATCGACAAGCATTTTGAGGGTTATGAAATAGTATTCCTTAATAGCAGCTCAAGCGAATCAAAAGAAATCGTTGCACAGATGCAACAGTCCTTAAAAGACAATCACCGACTGCACGACTATGGATTTGCTGCTTCGCTCAATAGCGAAGAACTGAGCGAGACGCTCAAAGAAGGCGGCAAATACCTTTTCATTCCCAATTCGGGCAGCAAACGAGAATTGCTTCGTATTGCTCCGGCTCTTGCCTCAATCAAAGAAAACCGTACCGACATCGACATTGCCCTTTTCGGTTATCCGGAGTGGAGCACATATCTAAATGTTTGTGAAGCAAACTTGAAGAAAATCGACACATATTTCTACTCCCGCTTTTTCGTAATCGATACCGACTATGATGTGCAGCAGTTGCGAAACACATTCAAGCGTTGGTATGGCGAGGACATGATGTATGCAGCGCCTCAATTCGGAATGCTCGGCTACGATACCGGCTACTTTTTCCTGAAAGCGTATATCGACGAGAATCCCACGTTCTCAATGCCATCGTTCACTGGCGTACAGACTGATTTCCGCCTTGAGCGCACAAGCAATTGGAGTGGAATGGTGAATAAGGCTGTGTATTTTGTTCATCTTTCCAACCTTGGTGTTTCACGCGAACTGAAATAAACACTTGCAATTATGAAAAATCTACGGTATCTATTTTTAGCACTTACTGTTGCTCTATCAATGACGATTTCGGCTCAAACCCACTATGAGTCAAATATTACCATCTGTGGTAAAGTCGGCTTCACA
>CALZFJ010000140.1 GCA_945645715.1 uncultured Prevotellaceae bacterium
GAAACCGGGTGAGCACCCCCATGCCGGGACCCACCTCAAGGAGCGGAGTGGCTGTGTAGCCAGCCATAGTGTCGGCAATGCGCTTCGCCACCGAGAGGTCGGTGAGGAAGTGCTGCCCGAGCGATTTTTTAGCCTTAACCTGCTGCATCTGTCACGTGATAATGATGATTATAAATGCAAAATTACACATAATCCGTGAAAAACCATTCCGCGCCGTAATAAAAATTTCGTCCCACCCACAGTTTTTTTTTGACTTTTTTACAGTCAATATCCTTCCCAAATATCCATACGATGGAATAAAAGGAGAGAGAAAAGCATAAATATTAAGAAAGATTAATAATGCTGTAGCCATAATTTTGCCCACCTCACCGATAATTTTGCCCAATGAACCAACTTTCCCGAATCTATGAAGCAGAGAGTATCAAAATGTGTCGCTACGTGAATAAAAGAAAGCGAGAGAATAGAAAATCTATTCTCCCTCCTTAAAAGTTTCACAACGGAATAATCCTTATTGTGTATTGCTTCAAAATTGTAATGCAAATTTAGGAATAAATTTTTTAGAAAACAAATATTGGATGATTTTTTTATGATACAATAATACACGCAGATTGAAGATAAATTTATAATTTTACAAACAATAATAATTGTTGTTGATGTCATTAATGGTAAATTAGGCGTATGAAAAAAATATTAGGACTTGATTTAGGAACAAACAGCATAGGCTGGGCAGTAGTCAATGCTGATGATGAATTGGATAAAGTGACCGGGATTGTGGCAGCAGGTAGCCGAATTATCCCGATGACCGCCGATGAGCTAAAGGCTTTCAATAGTGCCGACACTTCCAAGCAATCGAAATGTGCTGCACGTACACAGTTTCGCAGTATTAGGCGCAACATAGAGCGCACGAAGCTGCGCCGAAGCCGTCTGCTCAGAGTGCTTAATGCTCTCGGATTTCTTCCCGAGCATTTTGCGTCTCAGATTGACCGTTACGGGAATCTAATTGACGGTAAGGAACCTAAGCTGGCTTGGCACAAAGATGCACAGGGAAAAATGCAATTTCTTTTCAAGGCATCATTTGAGCAGATGGTGCATGAGTTTCATAATGTACACCCTGAATTAGTGGCAAACAACAAACTTATACCCTACGATTGGACACTATATTATCTGCGCAAGAAGGCTTTGAGGCAGCGCATCACCAAAGAGGAACTTGCATGGATTCTCCTTAGTTTCAACCAGAAACGTGGCTATTATCAGCTTAGAGGCGAAGATGACGATAAAGAAGGCGAGCGAAAAGAGTTTATGGAGCTAAAAGTGCTTGATGTGAAACCAGAAGACAACCCGAAAGGTAAAGGCAAACAGTGGTTTATTGCACAACTGGAAAATGGGCTTGTATATAGGAGTACCAATTCAAGGCTTCCATTGTGGCAAGGAAAGACAAAAGCATTCATAGTGACATATAAGCTAAATGCTGATGGCACGATAAAAAAGGACAAAGAAGTGAATGACTGTTGCTATATGACTATGCCTCAGATTGATGATGATTGGAATCTCCTCAAGGAGAAAACCAAGAAGGACATCGATAACTCGGGAAAGACTGTGGGTGAATACATATATGATGCCATTCTATCCAAGCCCGATGTGAAAATTCGTGGTGGACTTATACGAACAATTGAGCGTCGTTTCTACAAAGACGAATTGCGCCAGATTCTATCCACTCAATGCTCGCTGCACGATGAGCTGCACAACCGTGAACTCTATGATAAGTGCATCAACGTGCTATACGCTTCAAATGAAGCATACAGGCAAAGCATCTCAGGACGTGATTTCGTGTATCTGTTTTTAGATGACATAATTTTCTATCAGCGTCCGCTCAAAAGCAAGACTTCACTCATAGCTGATTGCCCATTTGAGGTTAGGCACGATAAAGATGGCAAAAAAATCCCGGTGAAATGTGCTCCCAAGTCGCACCCGCTGTTCCAGGAATTCAGAATATGGCAATTTATGGCAAATTTGCGAATACTGTGCCGCGAATGTGTGGTAGATGGGCACTCGAAGACCGACTTAGATGTGACACAGCAGCATCTTGGCACTGAAACACAGAGGTTGAAGCTATTCAATTATCTAAATGATCGCAAGAGTGTAAAGCAGAAGGATTTACTTGGGTTCATCTTCGGGAAAAACGAAACAGAGCGGTATCGCTGGAATTATGTAGATGACCCCGACAAGGAATATCCGTGCAATCCCACTCGCGCCGATATGCTTGCTGTGCTAAAGAAACTTGAGAAACTCACAGGCACTCATATCGGGCTGTTGC
The DNA here is from genome assembly GCA_945645715.1 of uncultured Prevotellaceae bacterium. Classification (GTDB taxonomy): domain Bacteria; phylum Bacteroidota; class Bacteroidia; order Bacteroidales; family Muribaculaceae; genus CALZFJ01. The sequence continues at coordinate 2,315 of CALZFJ010000140.1, forward strand.
CTACATGGCGTGAGCCTTGTGGCACTCACGAAGGGGAAATCAAGGAAACTGACTTGTGGCACATTCTATATTCGGTTACCTCAATGAGTGAACTAAAAGCAGCATTGCACACATTTGCTCATCGCAATAACTTGCCTGCCGAATTTGTTGATGAGGCTGCGAAAATCAAGCCTTACGAGCGCGACTATGCAGCTTACTCGCTTAAAGCAATAAAGAAGTTACTCCCACTTATGCGTTGTGGCGAAATGTGGAGCTATGATAATATCGACAGTGCTACAAGGCAACGGATTGAAAATCTGGTGAATGGTGAGTTTGATGAGACGATATCCAACCGAGTGAGGGAAAAGTCGATTCACATCACATCACCCTATGATTTCAAGGGATTGCCACAGTGGCTTGCTTGCTATGTGGTATATAACAGGCACTCTGAAGCCGGCACTGATGCTAAGTGGAAGACACCTGATGATATGCATGGATTTATCACGACATTCAAGCATGGCTCGCTTCGCAATCCGGTAGTGGAACAGGTGGTGCTCGAAACCCTGCGCATTGTTGCCGACATTTGGCAACAGCATGGCACAATAGATGAAATTCACGTGGAGCTTGGTAGGGAAATGAAGAATCCTGCCGATAAGCGCAAGCGAATATATCAGACTATTGATGCCAATGAGAAAACGAATGCACGCATACGCTACATGTTGCAAGATTTTTTGAATCCACAGCTCGAAATTGAGGGAGTAAGTCCGGATTCTCCATATCAGCAGGAATTGCTTAAGATTTATGAAGATGGCGCATTTGCGTCGGATTCTGATGTGCCAAAGGATATTATAGAGATTCGGGCTAAATATACTCAAAATGAAGCGTCAAAGCGCCCGTCGGCAAAAGAGGTTGAAAGATATAAGTTGTGGCTCGAGCAGAGGTATCGTTCCCCCTACACCGGACAAACAATACCACTGTCGAGGCTCTTTACCCGCGACTATGAGATTGAGCATGTGATTCCACAATCGCGATTCTTCGATGACTCATTTTCTAATAAGGTGATATGCGAGTCGGCGGTAAATAATTTGAAGGATAAGCTGCTGGGCTATGAGTTTGTCAAGAAGCATCATGGCGAGATAGTAGAATGTGGATTTGACAGAAAGGTTAATATCCTTGAAGTGGATGCCTATGAGCGGTTGGTGGCAAATATGTATGCAGCCAATAAGGCAAAGCGTGAGAAGCTGATGATGGAGGATATCCCCGATACTTTCATTGCACGACAACTGAATGATTCACGATATATGAGTCGCTATATCCTCTCGCTTCTGTCGCGGATTGTGCGCGACGATGATGAGCAGGAGAGCACATCGAAGCACGTGATTCCCGTGAATGGAGCCATCACCGACCGATTGAAGCAGGATTGGGGCGTAAACAATAAGTGGAACGAGCTGATTTTGCCGCGATTCGAGCGAATGAACAAGATTACAGGAACTCGTGACTTCACTTATGTGAACAAGGAGGGAAAATTGGTCCCGACTGTGCCTATAGGCATGATGAAGGGCTTTAGCAAGAAGCGAATCGACCACCGTCACCATGCAATGGACGCCATTGTGATTGCCTGCACCACTCGCAGCCATGTGAATTTGCTAAATAATGAGTCGGCACGCTCAGGCAATCGAGAGATGCGCTATGCACTATCGTGCAAACTGCGCCGCAAAGGGGATGTGGTGATAGATGGTGTCAAGAAAACGGTGTTTAAGGAGTTCTATTTGCCCTGGAATAGCTTCCCGGATGATGTACTCAGCACACTGCAAGGCATCATAGTGAGCTTCAAGAGCAAAGTGCGGATAATCCAGAAATCCACCAATAGATATACACGATTTGTGGAGAAAGATGGAATGAAGAATAAAGTGGTAGATTGGCAGGACAGTAGCAGGAATGTAACCGTGCGAAAGTCGCTGCACAAAGAATCTAATTTTGGATTAGCATTAATCCGCAAAAATAATAGGAAGATAATAGATAGTGCGATAACGAATCCATTACTGATAGTTGATAGAGAGTTAAGGGCGGTTGTTCTAAGTCTGATTGAAAAATTTGGTAGTAATGAACAAGTGGTAAGACACTTAAAAGCCAATGCAGCTCTTTATCAAAAATACGACCTGAATAATGTGGAAGTCTTTGAGTCGATGGGCGCAAAGAGAGACCGTTTAATATCAAAATTTGATTTCAAGTCAAAAAAAGAGATAAACAAAGAGAATATAGAGAAGCGAATTAGGCAGATTACTGATACTGGCATTCAAAAAATATTGTTGGCACATCTTGAAGCAAATCGAGACAATCTTGAATTTGCTTTCTCACCTGAAGGATTGGCTCAGATGAATGAAAATATCACTCTGATTAATGGTGGAGTGCCCCACAAGCCAATAGAGAAAGCTCGCTTTATGGAAGCCCTTGGCATGAAATTTCCTAAAGGTCAAGTCGGATGCAAATCTAAGCAGTTTGTAGAAGCTGATGAAGGTGCCAATCTTTATTTTGCAGTGTATAAAGGTGAAGATGGGAAACGATCCTTTGAAACAATTCAATTAAAAGATGCTATAACGGCATTGAACAGCAAATTACCCGTAGTCGCTCCGCAAGACGAAAAAGGAAGAGATTTATTGTTCTGTTTGAGCCCTGGTGATTTGGTATATGTACCAACAGCCGAGGAGCTTGAATCGGGTATCATAGATGCAGTAATTAACCCTGATAATGTTTATTCTGCAAAGTCTTTTGATAAAGGAAATGCTTATTTTGTCAAAGCCAATATCGCCAACCAAATTATTAATCAGAAAGATATAAAAGAATTAAAGATACAAGATCCATATGTCTTTTCTGATAATAATGATGCCAACATATTTGTAAGAACTATTTGTGTTCCAGTGAAAGTTGATAGATTAGGTAAAATCATTATGCTCAATCGTAAGTTATGATAAAGCGAACACTATACTTCGGCAATCCGGCATATCTGAGCCTGAGAAATGCTCAGCTTGTGCTGCGATTGCCCGAAGTTGATAAAAATGATACGCTGTCGGCTTCATTCAAGAAAACGGCAGAGCGCACAATCCCGATAGAGGATATTGGCATCGTTGTTCTCGACAATAAGCAAATTACCATCACACAAGCACTCATCGAGGCTCTGCTTGCAAATAATTGTGCAATAATCACTTGCGACTCTTCACAGATGCCCCATGGATTGATGTTCCCATTAGACGGAAATTCACTGCAAAGTGAGCGATTCCGATTGCAAATCGACAGTTCGCTGCCGTTACGCAAACAATTGTGGCAGCAAACAATTCAAGCAAAAATCGCCAATCAAGCAGCTGTGTTGAAGCGCTGCCGAAATGCAGAGGTTAGGAATATGCAAGTGTGGGCAAATGATGTGAGAAGTGGTGATATGATGAATCTCGAGGCACGAGCTGCCGCCTATTATTGGAAGAATATGTTTTCCCATATCCCCGATTTCACGCGTTCGCGCGACGGAGTGCCACCAAACAATTTGCTCAACTATGGATATGCCATAATCAGAGCTGTGGTTGCACGGGCACTCGTGTCGGTAGGATTGTTGCCAACG